>CBFHPA010000019.1:0-44408 GCA_965657565.1 Oceaniferula sp. | reverse complement strand
AATGAATGAATCCTTCACCGAAGCTGTATCCATGCTGAGGCATTGCCTTGAGAACAAAGGGAAAATTGTTGTTATAGGCATTGGCAAATCCGGAAATATTGGTCACAAAATAGCAGCTACACTCAATTCTACCGGCTCCACAGCGGTTGTTTTAAATTCGCAAAATGCGCTCCACGGAGATCTAGGTATCATTTCAGATGGCGATGCTATTATCGCTCTTTCCTATTCTGGAGAAACTTCAGAGCTCCTAGACATCCTCCCTTTCGTCAAGCGCTTTGAGGTTAATATCATTAGTATTACCGGCAAAGGGGGGTCAACACTTGATCAGCAAAGCGATGCGACATTACTCACAGAAGTAGAGCGTGAAGCGTGCCCACTCAATTTGGCACCCACATCTTCATCCACAGCGATGTTGGTCATGGGGGATGCTTTGGCGATGGTATTACTCGAGTCCAGAGGCTTTACTGAGGAGGATTTCTCCAAATTCCATCCAGGAGGCTCACTCGGAAGAGCGCTATTAACAAAAGTGAGCGATATCATGCGCAGTGGCGAATCCCTGGCGATTATCAAGCCCACCAACACCATTCAAGATGCACTATCGAGCATGAGCCAAGCGAGAAGTGGCGCATGCATCATCACCAATGATGATGGCTCCATGGCAGGCATTTTTACTCACGGGGACTTCGCCAGATCTTACCAAGAAAACAACAAAATTGGCAACTTACCTGTCAGTCAGTTTATGACCCCAGACCCCGTCACTCTGTGCTCTGACTCATTAGCCGCTGAAGCCATCACGACTATTGGCACGCATCGTATCGATGACATCGTCGTGTTGGATGCTGCGCAGAAACCCGTGGGGCTCATCGACACGCAAGACTTTGCTCGCTTGAAGCTTATCTAATGCATGAGACTATGAGACGATACCTTTGCTATCTCTCCATCTATTTATTTTTAGGGGCATCCTGCACCAATAGAACAACGGTCTCTCCCCCCGTGAAATACACCCCAATCGGGGCTCGAGTGGATTTACACCAAGTCAGCCTCGAAGTGGCAGATGCCAAAATCATCAAGCAAGATGATAAAAAACACCTTGTTCAATTCCGTTGCACGATCAACAACCAGTCAGGAGCGGTGATTTCATTCCCCTGCCTATATCACAGAATCGATGAGCTTATTGAGGTGTCCATCACCGATGAATATTATAAACCCTTAACAGTGGCTAGAGGGCCGCTAGAGAGATTAACTTTAGCAGAACCACAACCGCTCAACATAGCAATACACAAAACAGTTCTCAGCTATGAAGCTTCCATCATAGATTCGTCACCTAAACCGAATAGCCGCGTTGAAATGAGAGTAAGGCTTCATGCTCCCTCCCGCTACGACGAATTACGCAGCAGCATTGAAGCCCCAAAAAAATGGCTTTTGTGGCCATAATAGAGACAAGATTCACAGCACTTCAACCTTGCAAGTTACGGATCTCTGAGCACACTACCGATTCATTTCTCGGAACCTATTATCAACTTAAAAATCTAAACTCAACAGTCTTATGGCATCTATCGTAGCAACCAACGTCAAACGCGGCCAATGTATCAAGTATGAAGGCGAGACAGGCATCGTGCTCAACCTTGACCACCGCACGCCCGGCAAAGGCAACGCACTGATTGCGGCTACAATTCGCTCCTTCCAGACAGGAAAAACAAAATCGATTCGTTTCGCCTCTAGTGACAAAGTTGAGATCGTAGAGACAGACAGACAAAAACTTGAGTTTTCATACTCTGACCCGAGTGGCTACCACTTCATGGATATGACTACCTATGAAACAGTGACACTCGACCAAGATCTTATCGGCAGCAATAAGGACTACCTCACCGAAGGCATGATGGCAGAGATTCTCTTCATTGAAGGCAACCCAGTTACCGTGGACGTTCCAGCTGTGGTCGAGCTTGCGGTCACTGAATCATCCGACGGTATCAAAGGAGACACAGCAAACAACCCTACCAAGCCGGCAACTCTGGAAACAGGCTTAATCGTGCACGTGCCGCTTTTTGTGAAGCCTGGCGATAAGCTCAAGATCAACACAACTGACGGCAGCTATTCTGGGCGAGCCAACTAAATATTAAGCGCTATGAATTGGGATGAACAATTCCTGCTATTATTTCGCCGTTGTATTGACGCGTATCAAGCTGGCAACAAGGACTTCACCACATACTACAAACCGGCAGACCTAACGTTTCTTGAAACTATCGGCTGTAAGCCACGGGAACTTTTCGACTTTGTCGAGGATTTGGCAGATGAGGCTACACCAAGCGAATCAACAGCACTGCTGATCGCCGCCGTAAGGCGCGACTATTTCCTTATCAAGCAAAAGGGTATATTGAGCCAAGATGAAATAAGCACGGATGACCTGCCGACTTTTGGTGACACACTCGATGGCATTAACTACTTCCCCCGCATTTTGACGAAAGCTCGTGCTAAACTTCGTGGCGAACTTGATCCCAACATCATGTTTGGCTGTGGTGGCGATCGTAAATTTCTTCGTGATCACGGTAATATCCACCCCGCTGACTTTTTACGCCACGTGTGGGCGTCAGGTGATGATAATCAGCTTATTATCGCTTACGTCAGGTCTCAGACATCCAATTAATAAGCAACGAATTACTCAATGAAAGATTATCAAGGCGAACAAATTCTCGTTATCACCCGCGAACTTTTTGACAACCTAGGCGAATTCCAGGGCATCAATACAAACATCGACGCTTATCTACCGTCTCTGCTCAATCCAGAGAACAATTTTTTCATGGATCGAGGCGCTGCCGAAAATGATCCATCGCATAAACAACTGATCCCCTATTGTATTTTTCGAGTCAAAGATGAGCAGGGAGACCTCTATCTCAACTACACCCGTGGTAAGTCTGGTGGAGAGTCTCGTCTCCATGCCCAAGTATCCATAGGAGTGGGAGGTCACATCAATCCGATAGACCAAAGAGAAGATCACCTCGGAGAGAAAACATACCTGGCTGGTGTTGAACGTGAGATAGACGAAGAACTTATTATCGCAGGCCGGCACACCAATAACATCGTCGCACTTCTCAACGACGACTCAAATGAAGTTGGCGAAGTTCACTTAGGAGTCGTTCATATGATCGATTTAGAATCTAAAGATGTTCGAGCAAACGAGGATGCGATTGCAAACCTCACACTTTCCTCTTTGGAGGAGCTTCGAGGCCCGCTATACGATAGACTGGAGACATGGACTCGCTTTTGTGTCGATACGATTGAGGATTTATAGGCCAGTGTTGACTGGCTTAGCTTGCATCCCAGAGAAGTCTGTGATACTTCGCCCGCATGCCAGTTGCTACTCCTAAAGAATACGCCGCTATGCTAGACGCTGCCCAAAAAGGTGGCTACGCATACCCCGCCATTAACGTCACCTCAATCACCACTATTAACGGTGCTCTGAAAGCATTTTCAGAATCTGGGTCTGATGGTATTATCCAAGTATCAACAGGTGGCGGTGGCTTTGCCTCTGGCACAGCTGTAGCCGACGACGCCTTTGGCGCGATCGTTCTTGCCGAAGCTACTCACCTTCTGGCGGAGAAATACGATGTATTGATCGCTTTACACACTGATCACTGCCACCCAGAAAAAGTAGATGGCTTCCTCAGACCACTCCTTGACGCCTCTCGCAAGCGTAAAGCCGAGGGCAAAGGCCCTCTATTTAACTCTCACATGTTTGATGGTTCTGTAGTTGAGTTAGACGAGAACCTCAGCATCTCCAAAGAATTACTTAAAGAGTGTGCCGAACTCGATATTATCCTGGAAATTGAAGCTGGTTGCGTAGGCGGCGAAGAGGATGGTCATGACACCTCAGGACTACCTGCAGAAAAACTATACACGACCACGGAAGATATGGTTCAGGTCTACGAAACCCTCAACGGCGTTGGACGCTTTATGTTCGCAGCTACTTTCGGAAACGTTCATGGTGCTTACAAACCAGGGTCAGTACAACTCAAACCCAGCATCTTACGCGACGGTCAAAATGCAGTCATGGAGAAATACGGCAAAGATGCCGAGATGGATCTTGTGTTCCATGGTGGTTCTGGTTCTGAACTCTCTGATATTCGCGAAACACTCGACTACGGAGTTATTAAAATGAATATCGATACTGATACACAGTATGCCTTTACTCGTCCCATCGTTACTCATGTCTGCGAAAACATCGAAGGTGTGCTTAAAATAGACGGCGAAGTAGGAAACAAGAAAACCTACGATCCACGAGGTTACCTCAAAAAGGCTGAGCAGAGCCTTTGTGATCGTCTCAAAGAATGCTGTGACGATCTCTTATCCACCGGCAATTCAATCTACGGCAAGATCTAATTGCTCAACTGCTTTCGCACAATGGCCTTCATTGCCTGTGCAAGATGTGGTCGTTGTTTAATACGACTCAACCTTGCTTGATTATATCTGCACCAATCACAGGCGCAGGACAGCTCACCGATACTACCCATTAACATGACGAACAAACAACAAGATCATCCACTTTCAAATATCATGTGGAATGTTCTCATACCAATCGTCGCACTAAGCTTTTTGGGGAAAAACGGGGATAAAATTTGGCACATTGGACCAGTAGCAGGGATGCTTGTTGCCGTCTCGTTACCTCTTATCTATGGCGTCCACCATCTCATCAAAACGAGGAAGCCGAACTTCTTTTCAATTCTTGGCATCGTCAGCATCCTCCTCACAGGAGGCATTGCCATTATGGCCTACAAGGACAATGGAACAGTAGACGCCGCTGCGCCACAGTGGTTCGCTTTAAAGGAGGCGGCAATACCTTTTGTATTTGGTCTGACTATCTTTATATCACATTGGACGAAGACCCCGCTCATCAGAGTTTTCCTCTACAATCCTGAATTTTTCGATATCCCATCCATCGAAAAATGCATCACTGAAAAGTCTGCAGAATCTGATTACAAAAAGCTTATCTTTTCGGGAACAGCACTCCTTGCTGGCTCATTTTTTCTGAGTATGGTGATGAATTACTTTCTGGCACTCCACTTTCTTGCTGAGAACACAGGCTCACAAGAGGATTTCAATGATGGCGTTGCTCAATTAACTGGCTGGGGTTTTGCTGTTATTGGCCTCCCAATGCTCATTATTTTGATGATAATTATGTGGAGATTTGTTTCCAGCCTCAAAAAAATAACAGGCATGCAAAACGATCAGATCCTACTGCCCCGCTAGCCCCCCAACTCTGCGGCAGATTACCCTCCTAAAAAAAACCGGCAGCCTCAATACGAGGTCTACCGGTTGGTTAAATATGATTGTGTGGGTTCTAATGAAGTTAATCTACCAGATTATCGATACGGGAGGCTAACTCCACATCGATCTCTGTCACACCTCCGATGTCTTCAGTTTTGAGTCGAATCGTCACCGTCAGGTCGCGGATATCGATTTCTGGAAAGTGTTGAGCTTCATTGACTATCTCTGCTAGATCATTCACAAAATCAATACCCTCCATGTATTCTTCAAATTCGATGGTACGGGTAATCGCATCACCTTCTGCTTCCCATTCAGGACAGCGCTTAAGGGTTTCATCTAGTTCGTCGGCTGGAATAATTTCTTCGGACATGGAATATAGTAGTATCGCATCAAAGCCATTATGGCTTGCCCAACTTTGTCTGTTCTTGTAGCGATTTGGCAAGCATGTTTCTTCATCTTTTTTAATTTTTTGTCAGAATACTCATTTACAAACCACTCATTCCCTCTCTAAATTTATCCATGATGCGTTTGTATATTTGCCTCCTTCTTCCTCTATCTGTGTTACTTGCAGGGTGTGGCAGCACCCCCGAAAAGCGTATTGAGCGGAACCCTCAGCTATTTCAAAAGCTCAACGATAATGAACAAAAGCTAGTCCGTGCAGGAAAAATCTCACGCGGCATGACTAAACCTGCCGTCTTTCTGGCGATGGGCAACCCTGATCATAAAACATCAGGCACCCAACATGGCGAAAAATTTGAGCGGTGGCATTATAACACCATGGTGCCTGTATACAGCTATGACCTGGCACCCTATTATCGATATGGATATGGACGCTATGGATGCCGAAGCCACTATGGCGGTATTGGCTATCAGCAGACCGTTCACTATGTGCCACGTCACGGCGCCTCAGTGGAATTCATCAAAGATGAAGTCGCTGGCTGGAGTAGATCAGGAAGGTGATTTTAGGCTAAAGAGGTTAGCCTGGCTGTAATCCACACCTTAAAGACCGCACAAAAAAACTGGCTGCGTGGAAGCAGCCAGTTTGAAATTTATTGATGTTCTACCAAATAAGACCAATCCTAGAGATTAGTTGTCGTCTTTTTTGGGCGCAGCTTTTTTAGCGGCCTTCTTTGCCGTCTTCTTCACTGCTTTTTTAGCGGCTGTTTTCTTCGCCGCTTTTTTAGCTACCTTCTTAACAGCAGCCTTCTTGGCGACCTTCTTGGCGGCTTTTTTGACAGTTTTCTTAGCTGGCGCAGATTTCTTTTTTACGATGGTGGCTTTCACCTGCTCTTTCTTGCGCTTCAAGTATTGCTTGCGGCGGCTACGCTTGATGATTTTATTATGTTGCTTACCCATAGGAAGTGATTGATGTGTAGGGGGATTAACGTCTCGAGTGACCGCAAGCAAGCCCTAAATGAAGGGAATAAGCATTCAGCTAGTTGGTGAATTACGAATTCTTCCAGTCAGTCGCAAAAATGTCTCGTCGCTTACCTCACGGACAGCACGAATACAGCCACTGTCAGCAGTAGGCATAGACGTGATTTGCTCGAGGCAAATCTGGCGCGCATCTTCTGTATCAAACTCCATACCAACAAGAGCACGGCCAACCCGTTCTCCTGAATAAGCGTAATTAAAATAGCAAAGGCTGGCCAAATCTTTAACCTCTCCCATGAATTGCAGCAACGAACCCGCTCGCTCAGGGAACTCAATATTGACAAAAAGAGGATACGAAAAACATTCAGCCGTATAATTAATGATGCGATAGTCGACGTCCTCATCTCTTGAAACATCACTCGCAGAAACACCACGCTGGTGAATAACTAGGTCTAAATCGTGATAATCTTGATCTGATCCAATCAGCCCTAGAACAGGGTACTGCACCTCAGAATCAATCATTCCATATTGCAGGTCAATAATACTGATCTCTTTGGGCAGTTGACTGAGAAAATCAACTAAGGTGCCTCTTCCTTGGGGAATCGGCACTCTCAAAAACCTGCGATGTTTGGATCCTATACCAGCACGGTGGGCAATGGCACCCAGTTGGGCGAAATCCATATTAGCCCCACTGACGATACAAAGAACCTTCTCTCCCGGCTCCACAACACACTCATCAGAGTGCCTTTGTAATCCCGCTAACGACATTGCTCCACTGGGCTCTGGAATGATACGAGCACTCTCCCAGAGAGTTCGTATCGCGTGGCAAACATCATCGTTAGTAACGGTTATCATGCCATCGAGTAGCTTAGAGCAGTAATTATATGTGTTTGTCCCTACTTTGCGCACCGCTGTGCCATCACAAAACACGTCAACATAGTCGAGACTAACTGGTTTACCAGCCTCCAGAGCTGCAGTCATCGATGCTTGGTCGACTCCTTCAACACCGAAAACCTTAACCCCGGGCCAATATTTCTTAAGCCAGCAGCTTAATGCTGCGGCTAAGCCTCCACCTCCGATGGCAACATAAACACGATCAAATGGCCCACTACCACTCATAACGATTTCATCAGCTAAGGTCCCCTGCCCTCCCATCACCAACAAATCATCATAAGGATGCACGTATACACCCCCACATTGCTCACAATGAACACGAGCAGCCTCGGCAGCCTCATCGTAACTATCACCAACCAGCTTAATTTCCACCATTTCAGCGCCTATCCGCTTCACTTCGCTCCGCTTAACCTCAGGGGTGGCTCGCGGCATATAAATAACCGCACTACAACGCAGCTCATTTGCTGCAAGAGCAATACCTTGAGCATGATTGCCCGCTGATGCTGTCACGATCCCTTTGTCTCGTTGACTCTCAGAAAGTGCTGCCATCGCGTTATAAGCTCCGCGCCACTTGTATGCTTTTATAGGCCCTAGGTCTTCCCGCTTGACCCATACTTCACAGCTTGAGAATGGAATATCTAATGGCTGCAACGGAGTCACACTACCAAGAGCATAGACTCGTTCACGTGCAGCTAATATCTCATCAAATAATTGATCATTCTCTGACTTACTCATTGGATCGTAGAACTGTATAATAAGATATTAAGCCTGCTTGGCAGTATTCATGTTATCACAAAAAACCCGGAGTGCACAAAGCTACCCCGGGCCTTTCAAAAATCATAATGATGAGCTTATCCCCCTTTGTATATCCAGTAAGATACAGCAGCTACGATGAGCACTGCAATAAATACCCATAAGTAGATAATCGTGCCACCTGAGGCACGTTCACCCGTATTTCGCAAGCGATCATAACGCCCCTTGATTTTACCCTTACGCAGGAAACCGTCGTAATGACGCTGCAACAAGTGAGTCTCGACTTGGCGCATCATGTCGAGCAATACACCCACGAGAATGAGCAAACTAGTTCCACCGAAAAATGATGTTACAAGGAATGGTAGTTCTTTGCCAATAATCCCACGTGGCATCTGCGAAACAATCCACGGAAGAATGAAAATAATCGTGAGGAAGATAGCTCCCGCAAACGTGAGCCGAGTCATGGTGAAATCTAGAAACTCTGCTGTAGGCTTACCGGGGCGAACTCCTGGAATATACCCACCACTACGCTTCAAGTTTTCTGAAATCTCGCTCGGCTGGAACATCGTTGCTACCCAGAAATACGAGAAGAAAAAGATCATTACACCAGCAACGAGGTAGTAAGTGAGCCCACCACCAGCTAGTGCATTTTGAATGTTCTGAGACCATTGTGCCGTGGGGAACGCAGAAGAAAGCACAAACGCAGGCAGCGATAAAATAGCCGTGGCGAAAATAATTGGCATTACTCCAGCATAATTCACTTTCAGTGGAAGATACTGAGTCTGTCCACCCAGCTGCTTGCGACCCATGACACGCTTCGCATACTGCACGGCGATCCGACGCTGGGCTTGGGTAATGGCGATAACTGCAGCGATTACAAAGATGAGGAATGCCACCAAGAATACAAGGAAAGCAGCTGCTCCCACTCCAGCATCAGCTCCTGAAACAAGGGTCTGCCACGTGATCACCAACGCGCCTGGAAGCGCTGAGATAATGTTCACAGTGATAATGAGTGATATACCGTTACCTAATCCACGTTCTGTAATCTGATCACCAAGCCACATTAGTAGCAATGTGCCAGTGACAATCGTCAAGACAGTCATCGCGATGAATACAAAACCATGATCGGGAACTACTTCACCAAAACGAGAGATGCCTTGTAATCCCGGAATATTGCCAGGGTTTTTCAAGCTTATCGCAAGCAAATAACCCTGGACCAATGCGATGATGATTGTGATAACTCTGGTATATTGATTAATCTTTTCACGCCCTCCATCTTCGCGAGCAAGCTTGGAAAGCTTTGGTACGACAGCTGTCATCAGCTGCATCATAATAGATGCTGAAATGTAAGGCATGATACCCAACGCAAATACCCCCATTTTCTGCAGACCTCCACCAGAGAAGAATCCAAGCATTGCGCCAACTGCGGCTCCAGGACCACTGTCACCGCCGCTTTTTTGTTTGTCGGCCAAATACTCGGCAATAACACTAGCATCAACTCCGGGAAGAGTAACGTGAACGCCCAAGCGGACGATAACCACGATAGCTAGTGTAAAAAGAATACGCTCCCGGAGTTCTGGGACTTTCCATGTGCTCGTGAATGCTGAAATCATGAAATTACTGTGATCAGTTTATTTGTTATCAATTGTCGTTTTCTGCTTAGCAGATAGTGTGCATGTCAGTGGAAGATTAAATGCACAAAGAGGAAGTGCATAAGCACCTCCTCCCCATAAATCCATCGTTACGGAATGAAGAGAAATGCTTATTCTTCCGGCTTCTGTGATTCAGCAATAGAACCACCAGCCTTTTCGATTTTCTCTTTTGCTGTTGCGCTGACCTTGCAGTCTTCAACAGTGAGTTTCTTAGCTAGCTCTCCGTTACCAAGCACCTTGACGCTATCATAGGTTCCCTTCACAAGACGTGCAGCCTTGAGGGTTTCCATGTTGACGGTGTCACCATCCTCAAAACGTTCATTGAGTGAGGCTACATTGACAACAGCGATTTTGTCTTGGAAGCGAGTGTTGTTGAACCCTCGCTTAGGCAGGCGACGGTGTAGTGGCATCTGACCACCTTCGAAACCTGGGCGAACGCCACCACCGGAGCGAGACTTCTGACCTTTGTGCCCACGGCCTGATGTCTTACCTAGACCAGAGCTTTCACCACAGCCTAGACGCTTCACACGATGCTTAGCGCCCGGTCGTGGTTTGAGATTGTGCATATTCATGTCCTTATGTGTTTAGTTTTAAAGTTTATATTAGATCCTTTTACAGCGACTCTTTGACCTTCTTGCCACGGCTTGCGAGTACTTCCTCGCGTGTGCGCAGCTGGGACAGAGCCTTCATGGTAGCTTTGACCACATTGGAGTGGTTATTGGAGCCTAGAGACTTACCAAGAACGTCAGTGATGCCTACAGCTTCACACACAGCGCGAACTCCGCCACCAGCAATAATACCAGTTCCGGGACATGCAGGCTTCAGCAATACGACTCCACCACCATGCTCAGCTTGAACTTCGTGAGGAATGGTTCCATCAACAATCTTCATACGCACAAGTGAACGCTTAGCGTCATCACTACCCTTACGGATACATTCAGCAACTTCTTGGGCTTTACCAAAGCCAACTCCTACGCGGCCCTCCTTGTCACCTGATACCATCAGGGCAGAGAAGCTGAAGCGACGACCACCTTTAGTCGCAGTCGCACATCGGTTGATGAAAACAACTTTCTCGGTTAATTCCTTACCGTCTTCGGTCATAGGTTTGGGAGGTGCTTGCCTTTGAGGGCGACCACGCCCACGTCCGCGTCCACCACCACGACGGTCGTTGCCAGCGTCATTAGATGGTCGTTCAGCAGCTTTTTCTGTGCTTGGAGCAGGTTGGTTAGCTACCGGTGCAGCATCTTTTGCTTCAGGTGCCGCTGCATTGTCTGCTTTGGCTTCAGGAGCTGGAGCATCTGCTGCTTCAGCGGGTGTGCTATTTTCGTTTTGATTATCAGCCATGGTTTTGAAATGGTTTAGAATTTTAGTCCTGCCTCACGAGCGGCCTCAGCGAGAGCCTTGATTTTCCCGTGATAGAGATGACCACCACGGTCAAATACTACGGATGAAATATTGGCTTCCTGTGCGCGCTTGGCGACAAGCTCACCAACTTTTTGCGCTGTGGCTTGGTTCGACGCTGCGTTTTCTAGTCCTTTATCCAGACTAGAAGCAGCACATAAAGTAACCCCCGCGACATCATCGATGACTTGGGCATAGATATGTTGATTAGAGTAGCTGACGGCTAAGCGTGGGCATGTAGCGTCACCTGATACCTTCTTGCGAATGCGACGGTGAATCCGTTGGCGGACTTTTTTACGATTGAGAGTGCTCATTGTTCTAAAATAAATTTGTAGTTAAGTAATTGTGTAACTTTTAATGATTACTGAACGCTCTTACCTGCTTTGCGGCGGACTCGCTCACCTACGTAGCGAACACCTTTGCCTTTGAATGGCTCTGGTGGATAGTAACGACGAACTTCAGCTGCGAACTGACCGACAGTTTGCTTATCGATACCTTCCACCTTGATGTTTGTGTTCTGGTCAACAGTAACTTTGATACCCTCTGGAATCGGGTGAAGAATCGGGTGACTTTTACCCAGGCTAAGGTCAAGATTCTGGCCCTTTACTGCGGCCCTGAATCCAACCCCTTGAATTTCTAATTCCTTGACGAAACCGTTACTCACACCTTCGATCATGTTACTGATTAGGCTGCGGGATGTTCCATGAAGAGCTCTCTGGCTACGGTGCTCGGATGCACGTTTTACGGTGACTGTGCCGTCAGCAGCATCAAGGGTGATACCCGCTGGCATCGTCCACTCGAGCTTTCCTTTGGGTCCCTCAACAGTGACGGTACCATTGTTGTCAGATTTAATGCTTACCTTTTCCGGCAGAGCGATATCTTTTAATCCAATACGTGACATAGTATTTGTTCCTAAGTTGTATGTTTACGAATAACGATCTACCAGACAAACGCGAGGACTTCGCCCCCTAGCTTCTCTCTGCGAGCAGTAGCACCGGTCTTTACCCCCTTAGAGGTCGACACGATAGATATACCCAAACCATTGAGGACACGCGGGATTTCTCCTGCACCAACATAACGACGTATTCCCGGCTTAGAAACACGCTTAAGGTCTGTGAGAATGGGGTTTCCATTGTCAGCATATTTAACCTTCACCTTGAGCTCTGGAAACTTACCTGAGGTATCTACCTCGTAATTCCAGATGTAGCCCTCGTCTTGAAGAATCTTGGCGATTGCCTCCTTTATTTTGGAATGAGGGGCGTTGAATGTCTCATTGCCTGCGCGAGATGCGTTCTTCAGGCGGGTGAGAAAGTCAGAAATTGGATCACTTAAAACTGCCATAGTGCTTGTAATTCTATAAAATGTTTAATTTGAGTTTGCTGCGTAATGATTAGGCAGCGTCGTCGGCTTTCTTAGGTTCACGGAATGGCATGCCGAGTGCCTTGAGGAGGGCGCGGCCCTCATCATCTGTGTTTGCAGAAGTCACGAAAATGAGATCAAATCCAAGCTGGCGCTTGATTTTATCGAGCTCAATCTCAGGGAAGATGGACTGATCGTTGATTCCGAGAGCGTAGTTACCACGACCATCAAAACTTTTCGGAGTGATTCCGCGGAAGTCACGAATGTTAGGTGCTGTGATATTGATGAAACGATCCAAAAACTCCCACATGTGGTTACCACGAAGTGTAACACGAGCACCAACAGCTTCACCCTCACGAACCTTGAAGTTAGCAACGCTCTTGCGAGCATAAGAGATACTTGGCTTCTGGCCTGTGATCTTGCAAATATCTTCAATCGCATCTTCAACTGCTTGCTTGCGATCTGAAGCAGATCCAACGTGAGTTGTTACAACGATTTTTTCAAGTTGTGGAACTTGGTGTGGGTTTGTGTAGCCTTGCTCCTCTTTAAGAGCAGAGACAACCTTATCTTGGTAGTAGGTTTGTAATGTAGGTTTCATAATTTGCGGGTCAGCTTGTTGTTTCGTTGCTTAAGCGCTGGGGGTATTGTTTGATATTTAGGATTAAATATCGAAAATTTGAGTTAGGATACTTTTTTGACGTTCGAGATAGCAATTGGCCCATCTTGTTCGATGATGCCACCATCTGGATTTTGTTCAGACTTGCGGATAGCCTTCTTCATGACGCGTGCGCCTTCGACAACGACCTGGCCTTTGCCGGCGTTTACTTCGAGCACCGTGCCACGCTTGCCTTTGTGGTTACCTGCGATGACTTCGACCTCATCACCTTTTTTTACGTGTGTTTTGATACGCATTTTAAATAGAGTTTGTAGTTTGATTAGAGAACCTCTGGAGCGAGAGATACGATTTTCATGTAGCGCTTGTCGCGCAGTTCACGTGCAACAGGGCCGAAAATACGGGTTCCTTTAGGGTTGCCGTCTTTGTCAATGATAACGATTGCGTTGCTGTCAAAACGTAACACCGAACCATCAGCACGACGTACTGGGTATGCTGAACGCACGACGACGGCTTTGACAACCTCGCCTTTTTTGATGCTCGCCGTTGGAATAGCTTCCCTGACGTGAGCTGTGATAACATCGCCCACGCGTGCCACCTTGGTGCGCTTGCCAATGACGCCAATCATCTTGGCAACACGTGCACCGGTGTTATCGGCGATTTGAACTTTGGATTCCATTTGGATCATGGCAGTAAAATGATTTGTTGGTAATTAATATTGAATGTTAGCCAGTGTCACCCTCAGGCAACATGCGGACAAATTAGTGAGTAAGAACTTCTTGTAGCTTCCAGCACTTCTTTTTTGAGATTGGCTTTGTCTCGATGATACTTACTTTGTCACCTACTGCTGCCTCACCATTTTCATCGTGGGCGTAAAACTTTTTGGATCTTTTAATGATCTTTTTGAAGCGTGGGTGCGGCACGCGGTTGGTGTATTCAACAACGATGGTCTTATCCATAGATGTCGAGACAACAATACCGACGCGGGTCTTGCGGAGACCTTGTGTTTTGGTTTCAGATTCGCTCATGATTGATAATGTTAAATGGTTAGGTTATTAGCTCTGGAGGCGACGCTCAGAGAGTGTAGTTTGCACACGTGCAATTTCGCGACGAACGAGCTTACGGCGTGCTGTGTTTTCCAACTGTCCCGTCGCTTGCTGCAAGCGAAGGTTGAGTGACTCCTGTTTGAGGTCACGCAGACGGCTGATGAGCTCTTCGGTAGTGAGCTCGCGGATTTCTGTAATATTGGTCTGGGCCATGGCTTGAAATTATTTGTGTTTGATCTGGGGTTTGACTCGTTAGCCGTGCTTTCCACGAACAACAAAGCGTGTTGGAACACCAAGCTTGTAGGACGCCAAACGAAGAGCTTCTTTTGCAGCTGTTTCGGAGACACCTGCAACTTCAAAGAGCATTGTTCCCGGACGGATAACAGCGACCCAAGCTTCCACAGCACCCTTACCTTTACCCATACGAGTTTCTGGTGGACGACCTGTAATAGACTTGTGAGGAAACACACGAATCCAAACTTTACCCTTACGCTTTAAGTTACGGTTAATGGCCACACGACAAGCTTCAATCTGACGGTTTGTCATCCATCCACGGCCTAGACATTGCAGGCCGAAATCTCCGAAGCTCACGGTATTTCCACGCTGGGCGTTACCGCCACGGTTTCCGCGCTGAGTCTTGCGGAATTTTACTCTTTTGGGCATTAATGGCATGATCTTATCCTCCTATTTAAATGTTTTATATGAATGTTAATCTAATCTTCGAGACTACTGGGCTTTGCTACGGTCATTGCGCTCACGGCGTTGGCCGCCACGCGGACGTCCGCCACCACCACCAGCACCTTGCTCCTGTTTCTCTTCCTTCTTGTTGATCCAGCACTTGATGCCAATGATTCCATAAACTGTGGATGCTTCTGCAAACCCATAATCAATAGGAACACGGAGTGTCTGGAGAGGAACTGTGCCCTCACGGTAGGATTCAGCACGAGCAATATCAGCACCTCCAAGGCGACCTGCACAACGAATGCGGATACCCTCGGCACCGAATTCCATGCCAGTCTGGATTGCACGTTTCATGGCGCGACGAAATGCAATACGACGCTCTAGCTGAACGGCAACGTTTTCTGCAACAAGTTGAGCATCTAGTTCAGGCTTGCGAATCTCGATGATGTCGATTTTAACCTGGCAACCCCCACAAAGCTGAGAAATCTCATTGGTCATTCTTTCAATCTCAGACCCTTTACGACCAATCACGAGGCCGGGACGAGCGGTAGATAATGTGACACGAACACTGTTCCATGCGCGCTCGATGATCACCTTTGAAATACCTGACATATGCAGGCGCTTTTTGATGTACTTTCTAATCTTCAGATCTTCATGAAGATTGTCTGTGTACTCTTTTCCAGTGGCATACCACTTAGAACGCCAGTCTTTAGAGACTGCGAGACGGAATGAGATAGGATTGATTTTCTGGCCCATGGTTTTATTTTTTAAATTTGATTACTTGTCTTCGCCTTTACTCTCTTCAGCAGGAGTGGCTTCTTCAGTTGCAGCTTCGGCTTTAACCTCTTCAACTTCCTCAGGTGCAGCTGTAGCTTCAACTACTTCCTCAGGGGCTTCTTCTTTTTTCTCTTTTTTAGCCGCTTTAGATGCTGCCTTCTTCTTTGGCTTTGAAACTTGGTTCCGCTTTTTGGGCTTCGATGAGCGCTCACGCGGCTCAGGAATTTCCTCCTCATCTGTCAGCACGATGTAGAGGTGACTGGTGCGCTTGCGGATTGCACTTGCAGAACCACGCGCACGCGGCTTAAAGCGTTTGAAAGTTGGACCATCGCCTACGGTTGCTTCTTTAACGGTCAGTTCATCAGCGATAAGCTCATGATTATTCTCGGCATTGGCAACAGCACTCTTGAGTGTCTTACCAACAAGCTGGGCTGCTTTACGAGGTGTATATGCGAGAGCATCAAGAGCATCTGAAACTGGCATACCTTGTATAGCGCGAGCAACGTCACGAGCCTTCTTAGGTGAAATGCGGGCGTATTTGTAAGTGGACTTAACTTCCATAGGTTTAGTTATTGTTAAAAGTGTTTGTTTATCGTTGTGAAATTTTTACGGATGCAATGTCTCCAGATCTTATGGCTACATGCGATTCATCAAGCTGTGTGGGTAGTAAACCACTGAAATCCTTGCGAACGTCAGTGACGATAGCTTCCGCTACTTTTTGTTTGCCGCGCATGATGGTGAAGGTCATACCGCATCGCACGGCTTGATCTTCTCCTGCATTGACAACCAACACACCGCTTTCTGCGTCGATGCTGACAATCTTTGCATGCTGCAAGCTTCCTTGTGCAAGCTGCGGGCGCGGGTTCTGCCTTAATCCGAGGGCTACGTCAAGCTCTCGTATTGAAGATTCTAAGCTCGCACGCGAACTTGGGTCAGATGCTACAGCTGTGCGCAAATATTTACGCAGGTCACCCATCAAGCTGGTTACAGCTTTTTCGGTAGCTCGATATTGCTTATCAATGACTTCTGCGTTTTTAACTGCTTCGAGGATAGCATCCTCACCACCGTTAAGCAGATTGTCACCAAGGGCAGCGAATCGGAGTCGTAAATCGTTTATTCCCTCGGTCAATTCGGCTTCACGCATTTTCGATGCCGCAAGATCACGCGCTAATGCGTGATTTTGCTGCTGCGCTTTCTCCAGCTTGAGCTGAAGTAGCTGATAATCTGCGCGAAGTTTTCCACTATCATCTGATGACTGTCCATGACACATGCAAGCAGCACCGAGGAGAATAACCCCGGTGACAGCTGATTTGATGTGTTTGGCTGGCATGATGTCTTTGGAAAAAGGAATGAGCAGAATGATGAAGAAATGCTGGATTATCGCTTACCGATACCTCCGTGGGCTTTAAAGATACGTGTTGGTGAAAATTCACCTAGCTTGTGGCCCACCATGTTCTCATTGACGTAGACAGTCACGAATGACTTTCCATTGTGAACATGAAATGTGTGACCAACGAAATCAGGAGTAATAACAGACTTACGACTCCAGGTCTTGATGGGCTTCTTGTCTTTGCTGGCTTCAGCTGCATCAATTTTTGAGAGCAACTTTTGGTCAACGAAGGCACCTTTTTTGAGTGATCTTGGCATATTGGTTATCAGTTAAAGATTATTACTTTTTGCGGCGCGCAACAATGAACTTGTTGGACGGCTTATACTTCTTACGAGTTTTTTGACCTTTGGTGTGACCCCAAGGCGACTTGAGGTGCTGGCGACCACCACCGGACTTAGACTTACCCTCACCACCACCGTTGGGGTGATCTACGGGGTTCATGCACATACCACGCACAGTCGGGCGAATGCCCTTCCAGCGGCTACGTCCAGCTTTTGCTGAAACTTCATTCATGTGGTCACGGTTACCAACCTGACCAATGGTGCAGTAGCAATTTTGGTTGAACTTGCGAATCTCGCCAGATGGCATCTTAACAAGAGCATGCCCACCTTCCTCGCGGTTGGAGAGGACAGCTTGCTGACCTGCAGATCGAGCTATTTTACCACCGTTACCGGGTGTCATTTCAATATTGTGAATGGCTGTTCCGAGTGGAACATGCTTTAGCTGCATCGCATTACCTGGCTTGGGAGGCGCTGTAGCGCTTGAGATGACAGTATCACCGACACTAAGACCAACAGGAGCTAGGATGTAGCTAAGCACACCGTCTTCGTATTTGATAAGGGCAATACGACATGTGCGGTTGGGATCATACTCGATGCTCTGAACAACTGCTGGAACGTCTACTTTGTTACGCTTGAAATCAACAAGACGATACTTACGCTTGTGACCACCACCTTTGTGACGACAAGTAATACGACCTTGATTGTTACGTCCACCACTCTTTTTGAGTGGACGAGTCAGGCTTTTTTCTGGAGTAGTTTTGGTAATCTCCTCGTAAGTAGGCCACTCTTTGTAGCGGTTAGAAGGAGTTACAGGTTTGAATTTTTTAAGAGGCATAATACGCTATTGGGTTCGATGTTATCGTTTTTCAGCGGAAATAGTTAATAAATGTGCGTGATTTGAATTAGACGAGGTCAAGTGTTTCCCCATCCTTGAGTCGGACAATGGCTTTCTTCCAGTGCGCTGTGCGGCCAGCATCAGCACGGCGATTGCGCTTGCTTTTGCCGCGGCAGTTGAGAGTGCGCACTGTGGCTACCTTCTTTCCAAAAAGTTGCTCAATAGCACGCTTGACTTCCAGCTTGTTCGCATTGCGATCAACCTTAAACACATACTCGTTGTTTTCTTCCTGAAGCAGGGTGGCTTTCTCACTAATGAGAACGGTGTCGATGACCTGATAAATATCTTTCATGGATACGATTGTTAATTAAATGATTTAGGCTGTGCGGTGCGCAAGAGTTTCGAATGCGTCTTCTACAATGATTACTGAGTCTGCTAATAGAAGCTGTTCAATATTCATTTCTGCTGCAGTGATGAGCAATACATTCTGAACGTTACGACCGGCTAAGTAGGTTTTGTCGTCAAATTTCTCAGCGACAACGAGCACATTGCGAGCTTCGGTAATTCCCTTAATAGCTGCTGCAAAAGTCTTAGTCTTACCATCTTCAACGGCAAAGCTTGGAATGGAGATCACACGCTCAGCGCTGATGAGATCACCAAGCACTTTGCGCAATGCAAGCTTACGCGTGCTTTTGTTTACTGTCTTGGCATACGAACGTGGACGAGGTCCAAATACAATACCACCACCACGCCACACGGGGTTCTTGTTGGTGCCCGCGCGAGCACGGCCAGTGCCTTTTTGCTTCCAAAGCTTTTTGTTGGAGCCCTTTACTTCGCCACGAGTTTTGGTGCAAGCAGTACCACTACGGCGATTTGCACGATATGCAGTGACTAGGTCGTGCACAGCTTGGTCACCCTTGCGGCCTTCGACCACTTGGATATTTGCAGCTTGCGCATCTTTGATAGAGAGTGTTTTTGACATGATTAGTTATCAGTTGATAGTTTTTCAGTTAATGTCCAGCAGAGTAACTGCCGAGAAATTCATTAGCTTGCAGAGGGTGCTGTCTTTTTGACTGCAGGGCGGATGACAACATAAGCACCCTTGTGGCCTGGAACAGCACCAGAGACAAGAACGACGTTATCTTCAGGGCGAACCTGAACAACTTTTAGGTTTTGAACGGTGCGATTATAGACACCATGCCGACCAGGCATTTTTTTGTTCTTCCAAATACGACCAGGCCATGTTCCAGCTCCTACGCCACCAGGACGGCGGTGCATCATGTGACCGTGTGAATCAGGCTGACCAGAGAAATTGTAACGCTTAACGACACCCTGGAAACCTTTTCCTTTGGTCGTGCCGATCACATCAATCCATTGCCCAGCTTCAAAAAGCTCTGCACCTGGATGCGCCTCTTCAGTATTGGGCATATCTGCATCACTCTCAAAACGAAACTCCTTGATGAGCTTTTTCGGAGAAGTGCCAAACTTATTGAAGTGTCCCCGCTTGGGAAGATTAAGGCGGAATTCACGTTGATCGTCATATCCAACTTGAACAGCGGAATAACCGTCTGTCTCAGAGGTTTTGACTTGAAGAAACTCATTGCCTGAAACGTCAACAACAGTGACAGGTATTGATGTGCCTGCCTCTGCGTCAAATACGCGGGTCATGCCGACTTTTTTTCCTAGTAGTCCTAGTGCCATGGTATTGGTAAGATTTGTGATTAAAAAATGGTTAATTGATAGTGATAAAATACTGCAGGTCAGATCTTGATTGCAATATCTACACCAGCTGGAAGATTAAGCTTTTTGAGCTCGTCAACGGTGCGCGCTGTAGGATCGACAATGTCGAGCATGCGTTTGTGTGTGCGGATCTCGAATTGTTCAGCTGACTTCTTATTCTGGTTCACAGAACGGTTGACGCTGAATTTCTCAATGCGAGTAGGCAATGGGATAGGACCAGCAACTTTAGCACCGGTGCGTTTGGCTGTTTCGACAATTTCCAGTGCGGACTTGTCAATGGCGCGGTGATCATAAGCGCGCAGGCGGATTCTGATTTTCTGCTGTTGCATATCGGATGTTAGTTAGAGTGTTTGAGAGTTGTTGTTTTATTGAGATAGTTAATTAACTAGCGTAAGCATATTCGTTAGTTAGGTCGTCGACAATAGCTTGTGGGACCTGTTCAAAGCTACAAGGCTTCATGGTGTAATCAGCACGCCCACTAGATAAAGTTCTAATAGCTGTGGAGTAGCCGAACATTTCGGCAAGAGGAACAAGCGCGCGAAGCACGGCATGTGTTGGCTTGTTCTCAATTTCTTGGATTTGACCACGCCTGCGATTCAAGTCACCCATGATATCACCTTGATATTCCTCTGGAGTTGTTACTTCCACCTCCATGACCGGCTCCAAAAGAATGGGGCTGGCATTTTTGAAGGCGTCACGCATACCGAGAATAGCTGCCATTTTAAAAGCATTTTCGTTCGAATCTACCTCGTGGTATGAACCGTCCGTGATGTTAACGTGGACATCAACTACAGGGTAACCAGCAATAATGCCGTTTGACATTGCTGTTCGCACACCAGTGAGAACGGAGTTTACAAACTCTTTGGGTATGGCGCCCCCAACAACGTTGTTGTCGATGGTCAGCCCTTTACCTTTTTCCTCGGGAGCGACGTCTAATACGACATGACCATATTGGCCACGGCCACCAGATTGCTTGACAAGCTTGCCTTCTCCGGGCGCTGCGCTGGTAATAGTCTCACGATAAGCGATTTGCGGCTTGCCTACACGGCACTCTACCTTGAACTCACGCTTCATACGATCAACGATGACCTCCAGGTGAAGCTCGCCCATTCCGGAAATAATAGTTTGCCCTGTGTCTTCATCAGTCTTCACAACAAAGGTAGGGTCCTCGTCAGAGAGTCTGGTGAGTGCCAGTGCCATCTTGTCTTGATCTGCAACTGTTTTGGGCTCTACCGCCATTGAGATGACAGGCTCGGGGAAAAGTGGTGGTTCGAGCATGATCTCGAAACGCTCTTGGCAAAGGGTATCACCTGTTTGAACATTTTTAAGACCCACGATGGCGGCTATGTCCCCCGCGTAACAGGTTTCTATATCTTCGTGTTTGTCAGCATGCATTTTGATCAGACGACCAACACGCTCTTTCTTGCAGGTTCTTGGGTTATATACCATGTCACCTTTGGAAACCATGCCAGAATATACACGGAAGAAGACTAGCTTACCGACATACTTATCAGCCCATAATTTGAAAGCTAATGAACAGAAGTGCTCATTATCATCTGTCTTAGCCAGAACCTCAACAGATTCATCATCTGGAGACTGCCCCTGGGCGGCTGGGATATCGAGCGGACTTGGTAGATAATCAACTACGGCATCCACAAGGAACTGAACACCTTTGTTTTTAAAAGCTGAACCTCCGGCAACGGGAACAACTTTACTGGAAATGGTAGCGCGGCGTAAGGCATGCTTGAGATCTTCTGTCGTTATTTCCTCTTCCATGAGGAATTTCTCACCAAGCTCTTCGTCACAATCGCAAAGAATCGATGTCAGCTCTTCCCGAGCAGCTTCCGCCTCGGCAAGAAGGTCGCCATCTAGGTCTTGTATCTCGAATGTAGAGCCCATGGCATCATCATCTTTGTAGATGACGGCTTTCATGTTAAGCACGTCAATCTGCCCTTGCAGACCCTCTTCAGCACCAATGGGAATGAGGATACGAACAGCTTGGACACCAAACTTCTCTTTTACATCCTGAAATACATTTTCAAAATTGGCACCTGTTCGGTCCATCTTGTTCACAAACACAATACGTGGAACGCCATATTTGTCAGCTTGTCTCCACACAGTTTCGGTTTGAGGTTGGACACCAGCAACGCCACAAAAAACGACAATGGCACCATCCAGAACACGGAGTGAACGCTCAACTTCGGCGGTGAAGTCAACGTGGCCCGGTGTATCTATAATGTTGATCCTTTGCTTCTGACCTTGGAACAACTTTGCGACACCGTCGTTAGGATGCTGTATCCACTCACAAGTGACGGCAGCAGAGGTAATTGTAATACCACGCTCACGCTCTTGCTCCATGTGATCAGTCACGGTAGCGCCATCGTGCACCTCACCAATACGATGAATCATTCCAGTGTAGAATAAAACGCGCTCAGTGAGAGTGGTTTTCCCCGCATCGATGTGCGCAGCAATCCCAATATTCCGCGTCCGCTCCAATGGGTATGGGCGGTTTGGATTATTAGGATTCTCGGACATGGTAGTATGGAGGGTTCTTATCTCTTCGTTACGAAGAAAAATGGATGCCGCAACAAATGCTGCAGCTTGTTGAATTACCAGCGGAAGTGGGCGAATGCACGGTTAGCCTGAGCCATCTTGTGCATGTCATCGCGTTTGCGAACGGCATTGCCTTGGTTATTGGCTGCGTCTTTGATCTCGTTGGCGAGGGCCACGTGCATTGGAGTGCCTTTCTTAGAGCGAGCAAAGTTGACCAACCAGCGCATGGCGAGCGACTCTGAACGACCGGCGTCCACTTCAAGAGGAACTTGGTAGGTAGCTCCACCAACACGGCGGCTCTTCACCTCAACGCGCGGCTTAGCATTCTCAAGAGCACGTGTGACAACCTCGAGAGGGTCAATCGTATCAGTGCCATCATTGGCTTTGTCGATAGCGGCATAGACGATGCGCTCAGACAAGGAGCGCTTACCGTCACGCATGACTTTGCTGATTAGCTTTCCAACTACGGGACTATCGTAGCGTGGGTCACGTGTTTCTGGGCGGTTGTAAACTTTTTTACGGCGAGCCATTGTATTATAGAGTTATAGATTAAAAAAAATTACTTCTTAGGGCGCTTAGTTCCATACTTGGAACGGGCTTGAGCACGCTTGTCGACACCGAGTGTATCGAGCGCTCCACGAACGATGTGATAACGCACACCTGGAAGGTCTTTCACACGACCACCACGAACCAAAACGATTGAGTGCTCTTGAAGGTTGTGGCCTTCACCTCCAATGTAGGCGATCACTTCCTGGCCGTTGGTAAGACGAACTTTGGCCACCTTACGGAGCGCGGAGTTTGGCTTCTTGGGCGTACGAGTCATGACCTGGAGACAGACGCCGCGACGTTGCGGGCAGCTGTTGAGGGCACGTGACTTGGACTTGGTCACTGGTGTCTTGCGTCCTTTGCGGACGAGCTGGTTAATGGTAGGCATATTCCTGCGTGTTTTGGTTTGATTGATGAATGATTACTAGAATCAGTGGTAATTAGAGGTTTTGTTGAGAAATTGTAATACGTTTGTCGAAAGTTGCTGCTGTATGGTGGTGAAGCCAGCAGTGGAAACGTTTAAACCACAGAGATACGCCCAAGAGGCACGAGGTATATTAAGTGACCTCGAAAACCGCCTCTTATCCGGAGCTACCCGATAGTTTAACTGCCTTCCCGCAGCTTTCATGTTGTTGCCCCAAACTCTGATTTCAATCGAAAGCTTGGGACGGGGGGCGGCGAATATACAAATGCACCCCCATCTGGCAAGACGTATTTCGTTTTTTTTTGATTATTTTAAGATCGAAGTCCGAAAAGCCCAAAAATCAAGCACTTGAGTATGTAAGCGTGGCCTCTTGCCAAGATCGTCATTTGCTGTTTGCAACCCATCTAGACCTAGAAGACCGATTAGAATAAAATTCCCACTGCTCGAAATGATCGAAAAAGAAATGATCAATACAGGGATGATCAATACAGGGATGATCAATACAGGGATGATCAATACAGGGATGATCAATACAGGGATGATCAATACAGGGGTGATCAATAAAGGGGTGATCAATAAAGGGGTAATCGAAAAAGGAATGGTAGCAGGACGGAGATTTGAACTCCGGACCTAAGGCTTATGAATCCTCCGCTCTACCCCTGAGCTATCCTGCCATATCCATTCGAGCCTGACCTAAGTCGCGGCGGGGTGGAATTAAATCCACATTAACACTTTGTCGAATAAAAAATAGCATTAAAAATGCGGTTTTATCAATCTAAGGTTGCCAAATGGCTATAATCCGCTAGTTACACGCCGCTGTAGTTATCATTTACTGCGACACAACATACTCCCCTATTGATATTTCCATTACTAGGGTAGACATCAAAACAAACTTAGAACCTAAAGCAATGTCAGACCTTTCTCTTTACAGAAACATCGGTATATTCGCCCACGTGGATGCTGGTAAAACAACGACCACAGAACGTATCCTCGCTCTCACTGGAAAAATTCACAAAATCGGGGAAGTTCACGATGGTGAGTCCACCACTGATTTCATGGAACAAGAAGCCGAACGCGGCATTACTATTCAATCAGCTGCAGTCAGTTGCTTCTGGAATGGTGCTGACCAACAGTGGGGTAAAACACCTTACCGTTTCAACGTTATTGATACTCCTGGCCACGTTGACTTCACTGTAGAAGTTTATCGTTCACTCAAAGTTCTCGATGGCGGCATTGGTGTCTTCTGTGGATCAGGTGGTGTAGAACCACAATCTGAGACGAACTGGCGCTATGATAACGAGTCTGCTGTTGCTCGTATTATCTTTGTTAACAAACTCGACCGCACAGGAGCTGACTTCTACGACGTAGTTGATCAAATCAAAACCGTCCTCGCCGCCAAACCACTCATCATGGTCCTTCCAATCGGAATCGAAGACAACATGGTTGGCGTTGTCGATCTCCTAACCCGCAAAGCTTGGGTCTGGGATGAAACCGGTGAGCCTGAGAACTACACAATCGAAGACGTTCCTGCCGACATGGTGGACGACGTAGAAAAATACCGAGCTGAGCTTATCGAAACTGCCGTTGAGCAAGATGACGATCTCATGATGGAATACCTCGATGGCAATGAACCAAGTCTCGAGGACCTCAAGAAGTGCATCCGCAAGGGAACTATCGCCCTCGACTTCTTCCCAACTTACTGTGGATCAGCGTTCAAAAACAAAGGTGTTCAGGTTCTTCTCGACGCCGTTGTTGACTTCCTACCATCACCTACTGAAGTTCCTGCACAGCCAGAAGTTGACCCAGAAGGTAATGAAACTGGTGAATTTGCTATCGTTACTCCTGACGGCCCTCTCCGTGCGCTTGCATTCAAGATCATGGATGACCAATACGGTGCTCTTACTTTCACACGCATCTACTCAGGCAAGCTTTCGAAAGGCTCTACCGTTCTCAACACATTCACTGGTAAAACCGAACGTATCGGACGTATCGTTGAAATGAGTGCAGACGACCGCATTGAACTCGACGGAGCACAAGCTGGTGACATCGTTGCCCTCGTAGGCCTCAAGAACGTTCAGACGGGTCACACTCTCTGCGACAAGGAGCATCCCGCTACTCTGGAGCCCATGGTATTCCCTGATCCCGTTATCTCCATCGCTGTTGCTCCTGTAGACAAGGCGAATGCTGAGAAGCTCGGAACAGCCATTGGTAAGATGGTTAAGGAAGACCCAACATTCATCGTTGAAACCGACCTCGACTCAGGTGAAACCATCCTCAAAGGAATGGGCGAGCTTCACCTCGATATTAAAGTAGATATCCTCAAGCGTACACACGGTTGTGAAGTCATCGTTGGTAAACCACAGGTTGACTACCGTGAGACAATCACCAAGCGAATCGAAGACTCCTACACCCACAAGAAGCAGTCTGGTGGTTCCGGTCAGTATGGTAAGATTGACTACATCATCGAGCCTCTTCCTGAAGATTCTGAAGAAGAGTTTGAATTCGAATCAAAAGTTGTCGGTGGTAACGTTCCTAAGGAATTCTGGCCAGCTGTTGAAAAAGGATTCTCGTTATCAAAGGATAAAGGTGTCCTCGCTGGATTCCCCTGCTTGAACTTCAAAGTTACTCTTGTAGACGGTGCCCAGCACGCAGTTGACTCCTCCGCAATTGCCTTCGAGATCGCTGCGAAAGCAGCTTACCGCACATCCATGCCAAAAGCTGGACCACAAATCCTTGAGCCCATCATGAAACTCGACGTCTTCACTCCAGAAGACAACGTCGGTGACGTCATCGGTGACATGAACCGTCGCCGTGGAATGATCAAGGAGCAGCAGCGCACACCTACAGGCATTCGTGTGAAAGCTGATGCTCCCCTGAGTGATATGTTCGGTTACATTGGTGACCTTCGCACCATGACTTCCGGTCGTGGTCAATTCTCCATGGAGTTCTCCCACTACGCAGCTTGCCCCAAGAATGTCGCTGAAGAGGTCATCGCTGATGTCAAGAAGCGCGAGGAAGAGAAGAATAAGTAAATTCAATACTCAATTATTTAATCAAACGCCGGCTCGAAAGAGTCGGCGCTTATTGGTATATTCTATTTGTCGCATAAGCTATTTATGAATCCACCTCTTCTGGTATGAGTAGATGCTTGTCGAGCAAATCTAAAATCTCATCATCATCTTGCTCACTAAATTTACGTGCAAATAAAAATGATCCAGATGCATTTTTTAATTCATCAAAATCGTTCTCGTTAAATACTTTTGGTGAAGCACCTCCGGCCTGCCAATTAGTGTATGTTCTATTTGAACACAATTCACTTTCAGGTCGTATTTGCCTGATAATAGAATGAAATATTATCTCATCAGGAACATGCACGCGATGAAAAAACAAAAGGTAATCAGGCTGTTGATCTAAAAAAGACATAACAGCCCTTACGGTACTGGCACTCAGTATCCACCAACCATGCCCGCCACATGGGGTTTTTACAATAGAGTAGTCTCTTCGCTTCAAAATATGGAATGGTATCTGCCCGTGGACTATCAGCTTGGCAACGGTGATGACATTCGTCACGAACTTGGAGTAAAAAGCTGAATCCCACAACGACGGTAGTACTCGTGTTGAATATTTCTTATCACCAAACTGATAATGAAATTGGCTTAGCCTGTACCAACCATCATCAATCCAGTCAGAAATTGGAAATGGCTGAATGTCGATAAAGTCTTTAGATTGATTCGATTCAAAAAAATCCTCAATTTGGGCATTACTCACTAGTGGATAATCCTGCACACTGAGTAATACACATGGCCCGTTGTTTCCCTCTTGCAATATATGGCGCATACAAACAAGAACAGCCAATACAATGCCAATCCCGCCCCACCTACAAACCTCACGATCATTCTCGTCGACGAGGCAAATATTACTGCAGCCACTAAGTGCTTCAAAGAATGGTTTTATATCTACCTTTTTATCAATGTGGACATAAAAATGAGCGTGCGAAGAGCTCAAACGGTTAATTAATCGCTTCAATTGAAGTGGCCGCTCGTGAGCAACAATAATATAATTAATATCCATAATTGCGTGTTACCTAATCGTCAATGACCTCACATTCATTGTTAGTAATGAATAGGTCATGTTTCTGCCTGTAAAAAGCCAAAAAACAGGGGGGCTGCGTGATCAAAATAATCAATTTGGCACTAAATTAACTCCTTATGAAAGGCTCGCGAATCTCGTCCACTCATGTCGAGTTCTTCACGACGTGACAATGGTATATCGCCCAGTGGCAGCTCAGAATAACCGAGCTTTTCCTGAAAAAACCCTGCCGCACGATTCGTTAACGCGAACACCGATGTGGCTCCACACTCATGAGCTCGCTGCTCAGCATGCCTGACAAGCTCGACACCGTAGCCTAGCCCCTCGTGGCTCTGCTTGACATACAAACAAGCAACCTCCGCTGATTCGCAATGCGGGTAGCATAAAAGTGCTACTGAGCCCACCACGTTACCATCAATTTCCATCACGGAGTAATCCTTAAGATGCGTTTCGATGTCTGCGTAGTCTCGTGGTACTAGACAAGTATTCCGGACCGACCTACCAATCATTCCGAGAAGCTCTACAATATCGTCTTCACGCAGGGGCCTGATGAGGCGATAGCTATCCGCATAGACCATCGTACCAGCACCCTCATTGGAAAACAACTCACTGAGCAAAGTCTCTGGGTCACTCCCGTCAAGTATGTGGACTCGAGAAATACCCAATTGACACGCTTCTGCTGCGGCTTGCAGGGCTTCCGGTTGAGCATTGCCTGTGGACTTTAGCTCAGACGCACGAATAGCTCCTTGGGTGAGGTTCTCTTGGGCACTTGGTTTCAGAACAATTAGCTTAGATGCGTTAATTTCATGAGCAAATACAGCAAGATCGCGAGACATAGAATCTTGATTCTCGAGGTCCATAATAATGGCCTGACCTCGAGCCAGGGATTCACAAACATCAGCCGAAAGGCCGCCTAATCCTACTGCTGCATGATCACATTTGAGCTCGGCCTCGATAGCTAGATCTAAGATCACATCGTATTTGTGAACAGTACTCCCAAGCACAAGCTGCACCCCGATATTCTGTAAGCTAACTAAGTTAAGCATGACCTCAGCGAGAGCTGATACAGGCGAATCCACAACTACTAAAAATACCTTACCACGGAACTGTGGTACGTATTGAAGTAAACCCCTGACATCTCCCCAAGACATGTAATGATAATGTTAAATCGTGAACGCTTGCTGCTTAGCTGTGATGAAGAGCCGCGCGGTGTGCTTGCTCTGGTACGAGAGTCTTCCACGTTTCATCGCCTGCCGCAATCATTCTCTGTATATCACGGCCTGTGTATTTGAGAAGATCTTGGTCTCCACATGGAATAGCTCGGATCATACCGTTCTCACGAAAGTGCTTATACAAATATTGCAAATTCTCAGGGGTATTGAAGTTTTCAGCTGTTACTAGCTCACCCGCCTTTCTGTTACCCCACGGATACACATATAAAGAAAGCCCGTGCTTAAACAGCCTGCCAAAAGACTCAAGAATACCGCCAGCAAGCCCTTCCGACCACTTTGCTTTGAAGAGCTCGTTCAACAAGCCGATGCTGAGCACAATACCTATTGGGCTAGTAGTATACCGACTCAAATAACCCGCAATACGGTGAAATTCAGGACAACGAGAGACCAGCACCGTCTTACCGAGCGCTTGAAGAGCGTCTGCTCGATCAAGAAACGCTAAATGATCAACCTCACTAGCATCGTCATCCCCTTTTCGCAGAAGGTTATTCATCGAGATCTCACACAGCTCCACCGCATTGCTTTGCTGCTCACTATCCAATGATTTACAGAATTGGTCTCGTGTCTGACTAAGCATATCGAGATGCAAGTTTGTCACAGGATTGAAACTACCACGCAGCAAAATAATAGGCTTATTGTAGAGTGCTTCAGCAGGTTGCACTACTTCTCCGTTAGGCAAAAACATCGCGGCCGCGGTAAGCCCACTATTTACCAGCTGCAAATGACATAAGCGATTATCAATCATCTTAAAGCCTTCGCCGCTAAACTTGAGCATATCTACCTCCACGCGATCATTGCTCAACCCATCCATCAAAGACTCCACAAATAGGGACATTCGATCACGGTGATAAAAAGCAGCATGAATGAGATTAACGCCAATAATCCCGAGCGCCTCCATCTGGTCAAAATTTTCCTGATCGAGCAAGCGTACATGGATTAAAATCTGGCAGGGATCTTCCATGGGGCGCAGCTGAAGGCGGATACCAAGCCAGCCGTGGCATTCACCAGTATCTTTATAGCCACGCGCACGCACTGTGTTTGAAAAACTAAAAAACGTGGATTCAGAACCTCGCTCATCTTTCAAACGCTCCACAAGCAAATCATACTCATACTCAAGCATTGCATTGAGCCGATCTCGAGAAACATAGCGCTTTGACTTGCCGTAAATAGCATCGCTCATTGTCATATCATAAGCAGAGATGGTTTTTGCAATTGTCCCAGCCGTAGCCGATGCTCGAAAAAACCAATTGGCAACTTCCTGCCCAGCTCCAATTTCAGCGAAAGTGCCGTATTTTTGCTCATCCAAGTTGATGCGGAGAGCCTTGTCGTATGTAGATGGTATTTCCCTGCTATTCATAATGACTGATGTATATTGTGTCGCGATTTCACTTAGATTAGCGCGAGGCGGGTTGCTTCGCTTGAGTCTCTGCTGGCACGTCGCTAATCCAACCAGAATTTAGATGCTCGGTAATCGTCACCTGGTTACCTACCGAAGTGTTTGATGGATAGCTTATGTTAAGAGTAGCTAAGACTTCTTCCCCTCTCAACAATTCCGCACTAAATCCGCACAAATGGGGAGCTCCCGAATCGACGTAGCCATAAATGGATCGGTCAAAATCTGGATGCGACAACCTTACCGCAAACCACTTGTTACTATCATCAAATAAGCGATTATAATAATTAACACGTTTACATTGCACCCGAACTTCAACGGGCTGATTCGGGCGCATAACAAAGAGATCCCCCCACTTGACAGATGACCAAGCAACCCAACTTTCCCAATCAACTTTATATCCGAGTTCTGTCTTCACTACCGATATAGTTTTCACTGAAAAATCATTCAGTTGCACATCCATGGTTACAACCTGTTCATTCACAACAGCGCTTTTCTTGTATCCAATTACCCTGACGCCTTGAGCTTTCCATGCATCATCTTGATACCATATACGCATCCGCGGGATCGTTACAGAAGGAGTTCGAACAAGCTCCCCAAGTTCAGAAACTGACTTTGCGTTCAAAAACTTCTCAATGATCTTTTTTGATTTTTTAATCATTTGCCTCTCATCATCCTCCTCGAAATTAGTTTTATCAGCAGCTACCGAGAACTCAGTTTGTCCATCATCAACAAGAGCCGCATTTGTTTGATCATCGGCGGACTGTAGCACTAGCCAAATAGCCATTAGCACAATGCTAACCCCTAGTAATGAGCCGCTTAGCATCCATGTCATGGGACTTATTGGCACTGCTACTGCGGTCTCGTGTTCCCAAGACGGAAGCGGATCAGCGCCATCCATTTGATAGTGATCATCAACTGCTTGATCGATAGCTTGCCCCGAGTTCTTAAAGGTGGTCAGCTCGTCATCCGCGTATTCGTACTCGTATTCGTATTCGGCATCATGCGTTTCCTCTTTCTTAAGATGGGTATCTGCAACATCACCATGACGCTTTTTGACACTATGTTGCTGCGACCTAGATTTGCTTGCCCTGGCAAGCCGCACATTTGCATACATTTGCCGTTGTTCGACCGTCGGAATTTGAAGAAGATGGGAGCAGGCTGGGCATATGACACCATTACCACTGTGATTGATTGGTATACGAAATACAAAACGACACACTGGGCATATCAATCCCTCCCAGTTTTGTTTTGTTTTATCAACCCCCGACATGCCAAAACAATGTTCTATTCGCCATAGAAACTCAAGTCGGCAGTTATGCTAAATGGAGGTTTCATCCCCTACCCTCAGACAACTAATCTTCGTAGATTTCAATGCGCCGCGGACGATCTAAAACGATCCCAGCATCCCTGTCTTCGCTGTCGAGTTGATCGAAGTTTATCATCATGCTGTTTTGAGATGCTATCTGAGCCTGTCTGGGAGCAAAATCTGGCTGTTCGGTTCCATAAGGATCACCACCTAACAAGAGTGGCTGCTTGGGTTGAACAGGGATTGCCGAAGACTTGCTACCCCGCTTTGTGTCTGCATCAAAGTCTTGGTTTGCAGTGATGGCAGGATCGACCACACCGTGTACGTCACAGTAACCTGTGGGCTGTGATCTTGCCGTAAAAAGCTCATCAACAGCGGTAGATTCATATGTTTCTGCACCAGTTAAAGCATTTCGTTGGTATTTCTGACAATAGCGTGTCGCTCTTAACCCTGACACATCACACACCTTGAGGCCAGATATTGAGTTAGGCTGAAGCATTTCACGACCGGTGAAATCAGACAAAGCAGCGTTCATGGTCTTCACCCAAACAGGAAGTAGTGTATCCCTACTGAATGCACCCAAATAGATAGCCTTGCGCGAACCGTGCACAAAACCCATCCATAAACCACATGTGACACGGCTATTGTAACCCACAAACCAATTATCAGCGAAATCATAGGTAGTCCCGGTTTTACCCGCGAGTGACAGATCATCAGCTAATTCTGAAATTCCGGATGCTCCCGTACCATTGATCAAGGCACTGCGAAGTAGACTGTTCATGATATAGGCTGTTTCTCGCCTGATCACACGCTTCTCACCTCCTTCATTAGCGTTGATTGTTTTATACCTGACAACCCCTTTGGGCCCAACTACACGATCAATAAAATAAGGATCTCTTGGCGCGTAGCCAGCTCGCGCAATCGTTGCGTATGCATTTACCATTTTAGGCAGTGAAACATCGTCAGTGCCTACAAGCATCCGAGTAAGTAACTTTGATTCAGGCAGAGAAAGCCCAAACCTACGAGCTGTCTCGGCGACACGATCAAGGCCAAGATCCTTACCCAAGCGCACGCTTGCTGCGATTTTTGACACCTCCAATGCACGGCGCATGCTGACATCGCCCTCATACTTGGGTTGTAATGTTTCCATCCCCCACTCGCCCAGAATCCCCTCTTGCCCATCTACCATAACCGCACGATTATCCATCGGCCGATCAATGAGTTTTGTAGCTGGTGACATATCACTTTCCAACGCGGCAGTGTATATGAAGGGAAAAAAGGCCGTGCCTGAGGGCTTACTACCAGATTCTACAAAATCATACTGGCTATGCTTAAAATCCCTGCCTCCAACGTATGCCAAAACAGAGCCGCTCTCATTATCGATCATATACCCTGCACCCTGCAGGTAATTTGGTTTTCCATCGCGCTTACGATAGGACTCATAGAGTGGCTGTTGGTAGAGCTCATGAGCTTCAGCTATGGAGAGCTGCCTGAGAAGGTTTTTTTCCATCGCCTGCTGCACGTCTAGGTCAATGGTTGTGTAAATCTTGAAGCCCCCTTCGGTTAGTGCATCCTCACCAAGACGAGATCGCACCGCATTAGCAATCCTCTCATATAGATGCGAAGTTCCTCTGCGTATCGGCTTCGGTCTGACAACGACAGGCGTATCTTGATAGATCTTGCCCTCCTTTGATGAGAGAAAGCCCTCGTCCATCATCCTCTGTAATACTTGATCACGTGCCTTTTTGTTTTCCTTCAGGTTGTTGAGAGGTGAAATTCGTGTGGGATTCTTAATGCATCCGACGAGAGATGCGCACTCCATCGCGGAGAGATCACGTGGTTCCTTGCCAAAATACCCCAAAGAAGCCGACCGAATACCGTAGAAACCACTTCCAAAAGGAATACGATTCAAATAGAACTCGAGAATCTGGTCCTTGCTGTATTTTTCTTCAATACGTAACGCCAAAAAAGCCTCTACGGCCTTACGTTCTAAACCACCCTCACCCCGCTTATCTGCTTCTTGCTTAAGGTGGAATGCGTTGCGAGCCAACTGCTGCGTCAAGGTGCTTGCACCTTGAGTCTGCCGACCAGCTTTGATGTTGAGGTAAAGTGCACGAATCACCCCAATACGATCTATTCCATCATGCTTGAAAAATCTCTGATCTTCGCCCGCCACTAATGCATTGATCATCACTTGCGGCACCTGCTTGATACTTATCTTATCGCGATTTTCCACGAAAATACGCCCTAGCTCACGGCCCTTGCGATCAAGAATGAGACTTTTGACCTCAACATCATCAATCTCTTCAAGATTGTAAATCTTTGCCCTCTCTCGAAATTTATCTGTCTGTTGCAAAAAAACAAAATATCCAGCAACACCCAAGATCAAACCAAGTAGGCAGAGATATAGTAGCCATTTTAGCTTGAAGAAACGCTTTTTACGGCGCTTGTTTCCCTTGCCCGTGGGAGATTTTCCGTTACTGATACGCTTTTCAACCATTACTAGAACATGTTTGATGGCGCGGTAACTCTTTTAAGTCACCCTCCAACAAGTCCTCATACACATACCCTCATAAGAACCCCATGGCAACCCCCGCTTTCGCAAACAGTAGTAATCCGCTGAAGGCACGAATATGCGAGCTCATCCAAAAAAACGGACCAATATCATTTCGTGACTATATGGAGCTCGCGCTTTTTGACCCGGATTACGGCTACTACACCAATGAGTCTCAAACCGTCGGTAAGGAGGGCGACTTTATTACAAGTGTTAGCATTGGTCGTTGTTTTGGGCTGATTCTCGCCCGTCGATTGATCAAATTTTGGGAGGATTCGAAAATGCCCGCATCCTTTGCTATCATCGAACCCGGCGCACATAACGGCTCATTATGTGCTGACATCCTCGGTGAAATCAAAGCTCAGTCACCAGCATGTTTCAATGCGGTGCATTATCACCTGGTCGAAACAAGTAACCGTATGCATCACGAGCAACGTTCCAAATTATCTTCCGAGTATGACAGAAAGTTCTCCTCGCACGCATCACTCGTCGACATCAAAACAGAACACGGCGCCATTATCTCAAACGAATTAATCGACGCTTTTCCAGTCGATCTTATAAGATTCAAAGACCAAACGTGGTGGCAGATGTATGTTACCGAGAGTGATGGTAAGCTGACATTCATCGATCAAAAAATACAAGACCACGCACTTGCCGATTTTTGCTCAACACTCGGAAATGCCTTTCCTGATGAATACCTAACTGAATTCAATCCTGGTGTAGCTAGCTTTGCGCAGCAAGCGGCAGCTTCAATCCGCACGGGGCTCATCATTACCATTGATTACGGCTACCAAGCAGAGGAGTATTACCATCCAAATCGCAGCTGCGGCTCACTACAAACGTATTATAAGCACCAGAAGTCCGACAACCCTCTAGAACACCCTGGCAAGCTCGACATCACCTGCCACATTAACTTTTCTCAACTCGCCGAGGAATTATTGGTGGCTGGCTTTGCTGAACCAATAGTATCAACTCAAGCAAGCTATTTGACATTATACGCAAGAGAATGGCTCATCGACATTGAGACCCGATTTGATGAGCTTGAGCAAGCACCGGCTTTACTGCGCCAATTTCAAACGCTGACCCATCCAGCAATGCTAGGCACCAAGTTCACCGTATTAGAGATGATCAAGTAATCCGAAATTAATGATCAACCTGTTGCTATGACGATAAATACTTTCGCTATGCTTTGACAATTGCAGGCTCTGTGATTACACGCGCGGCATGGCGAAAAAACGTATTCTCGTATCAGACCCTATTTCAGACAAGGGTGTAGAACTTTTGAGCAATCATCCAGATCTGGAGGTGGATGTTAACACAGGTCTTAGCCCAGAAGATCTTATCAAAATCATTCCCGACTATCACGGCTTGATTATACGTTCACAAACGAAAGTCACAGCTGACGTGCTTGCTGCAGCTTCAGAGCTTAAGGCTGTTGGCCGTGCGGGAGTAGGAGTTGATAATGTGGACCGCGACGCCGCCACCAACCACGGTGTCATCGTCATGAACACCCCAACGGGCAACACCATTTCTACTGCAGAGCTTGCTTTCACTTTAATGCTATCTGCCGCGCGTAATATCGGCCCTGCACACGCCGAAGTACTTCAAGGCAACTTCAAAGCTGCTCGTAAAGCCTACGCAGGTATCGAACTCAATGACAAGCGTCTTGCTATTATCGGCATGGGACGAATTGGTGCAGAGTTTGCTAAACGAGCTCAAGCATTTGGTATGCAAGTTGTTGCATATGATCCCTTCCTAACTCAGTCTAGAGCTGACCAATTGAAAGTAGAGTTGGCCGTGAGCCCAGATGAGGCGCTTAAAGGAGCTGATGTCGTCACGCTCCACGTGCCGCTAACTGATCAAACCAAACACATTATTAACGCTGACCGATTGTCATTGATGAACAAAGGTGCTCTTGTCATTAACTGCGCACGAGGAGGTCTCATTGATGAGCCCGCATTAAAAGCTGCCATAGATAATGGCCACATCGCTGGCTGCGGACTTGATGTCTTCGAAGATGAGCCACCGGCTTCCGACCATATTCTCTTTGGACAAGAAAAACATATTGCCTTCACACCACACCTGGGCGCTTCCACCAATGAAGCTCAAGAAAATGTGGGGATACAAGTGGCGGAGCAATTGAGAGATTTCCTCACCACCGGTGAAATTCGCAACGCAATTAACATGCCATCTCTCGATGCTGGGGCACTTCAAGAGATTGGACACTATCTAGATCTTGCCAATTCACTTGGCAAATTTCTTGCCAAGCTAGGACCAGCGAACCCAGATTCCTTGAGGGTATCTTACCACGGCGAAATCGCTGAAAAAGACACCGCGCTCATTTCCCGCACAGCACTTACTGGATACCTCGAAGCGGCTCGATCCGAGGGCCAGGTCAACATTGTCAACTCGCCAGCTGTCGCCCACGACATGGGATTGGAGCTGATCGATTCGGTCATTAATGCGAAAACTGAGTATAACGAGCTCGTTGTCGCAGAACTCACCAAAGACGGAGAAAAATTCCGCGTTTCAGGTACGATTATTGGCAAATCTCCACGCATTGTCGAAATTGACCGACTCTTTGATGATACCAACATCAAAGGTCACTTCCTTATTGTTCGTAATGATGATCGCCCCGGCATTGTAGGGCTTGTAGGTAGCTCATTGGGCGAAGCCGGACTCAATATTGCCAACCTCTCCCTTGCCCGTAATAAGAAAGTGGGAGATGCTCTTAATATTATCGAATTGGACACCGCTCCTGGAGCCGAAATCATTCAATCACTGAGTGAAGCCCCCGGAATATTATCTGTGATCGCTGTAGAAATATAGAAAACCCACCTTTTTTCCCGCAAATAGACTTTACACGGCAACGAATCTGAGTATTTTGCGCCTCCTGACACGGGTTCAGGCCCACAACTCAACCAATTTCCATCATGAAAGTTCTCTCATCTCTCTTGTCCATGAAGAAGCGTCACGAAGACTGCCAAGTCGTGAAGCGCAAAGGCACCCTCTACGTCATCTGTAAGAGCAACCCCAAGTTCAAGGCCCGCCAAGGTGCTACCAAAGGAACTCGCCTCAGCAAGAAGGGCGTCAAATAATCGTCTCAACGAGACTGACAACAATTTCACCCTGCTCCGATTTTTCGGAGTAGGGTTTTTTTTGCATCCCTAAACACTTGTATCTTCTGCGACAGCCCTCAATCGAGTAACCATGGCAAAACATAACCACACCAAAACCATGAGGATGAGCCCGCCTAATGCGTAGGCCCACCATGGAATTGGAATACGAGACGTCATCGACAAGTGAATCGGCTTATTCCAACAATCAACTAGCTTGTGACTCCATACAAGAGTTCGGCCATCATCCAACACTTCGTGAGCATTGCTTGATACCGCCGGCTTCGGAAGATGGACCGTGTAGCGAAATGCTGACTCACCAAGTATTGATCCCCCACTAGCACCAAGATACTCATCCAATAAGGGTTTTAAATGTACCTCACGCTTGAGGCCAACCATGAGTCCATCCATATTGACCATGATTTGGCCAATGATCGCATGCAGAATTTCGTCTCCCTGACTTCGCTTTAATGCAGGATTATGCTTTGATAAAGCCCCCTCTAGGCTAGCCACATCCTCGGTAACAATCTCAATGAGAACGACTCGATCACCGTTGTGCTTTTCTATTTTATTGGTTATCAGCTTGAGGTTTGGGATAGCTCCCACCTCCACCTCAATGCTAGACCTTAGATCTTCCGCGTCCTCAGCTGACAACAGAATAGTGGGCACTCGATATATTGCCACCACTCGGGCACTACCATCTGCATTGAGAAATATTTCTTCTTCACCCTCAATACAGCTGCTTAGCAACAGCATAACAAGGCTGAGAAAAACGATAGAAACAAATTTCATGGGTGTCCCAAGCTGAACAAAACTGACGTATCTGCAAATACTAAAAAGTAGAGCCATCTCATCATAGCAGAATGCGACAGACTACAGAGTTTGGAGAAAATAGAGCTTTTTTACAAACGCTGCAACTCACAGCTGTGTGCTGAAAACCCTGCTCCGAAAGCACACATCCAAGCATGCTCAACATCAGCATTTTCTTGCTCAAGAAATCGCTCCAATGCAACCAGCACACTAGGGCTGCTCAAATTACCATAATCACGCATTACACCACGCGCCAGATTCAGTTCTCCTACTTGCAGTCTCTGCTCTAATGCATCAATCACATCTCGCCCGCCACCATGTGTTATCCACGCCTGGGGCTCCTGCTTGCGCTTTTCGTAGAGTTTCTGCACCGTAGCACCCGCCAGCTCAGGCACACTGCGGTCTAGTTGATTCCTCAGTCTGCCCTTCGCGTTGGTAAACCTAATCTTTTCCCGTTCCTCAGGGATATGAAGACTCGAAAAATCACTCACTTTCCACTGACCTCCGCTGCCCACCCAAACGGCGGCCGCAGCCCCATCGCCAAACAAACAAGTAGATATTAAAACGCCAAAATCATTTTCAACATAGAAGGCGGCCGAGCACACCTCCACGGCAACCGTAATAACCACAGCATTCGGATTACGAGCTATCACCCCGTCAGCAGCACGCAGTAATGGCACCGCAGCACCGCACCCCAAGCCAGTCATATCCTGCAAAAAAACATCAGCACGCAAACCAAGCTTCTCTGCCATATGACTACTCACACCAGGACAAAGATAACCCGTACACGAGGAAACAAAAACGGCATCCACCTGATCCAAGCGATGGCCACTTTTCGCTATCGCGTTTTGTATCGCTTTGGCAGCCAAATCTGGGGCCTCCTTCTCATAGGCTTCATTGAGCTCCTGCGCTCCACGGCTCCAAGCTTGCTCGAGCGAATCCAGTGCAAAATGACGCTTTTGTATGCCGCTATCTCCATTGAGCACTTTTTCAATAACTACTCGAGAGCGCCCATTCAGTTCCTGCCAGAAATCAGCCGCCTGCATGGCATCGAAGCATTCACGCTGGCTGAAGCTATTTATCGGAAATGCAGATCCTGCGGCTACTAAATTCATTGTGATCGTAATTGCTTAAATAAAAAACCAAAGGGTAACAGCCCGCTCAGCGCAGACCACTTGAGTAAGCTACGACCAGCTCTATTAAAAAGCAAGGGATGCAAACCACCAGCTAATCTCATTCGCTTGCCAAAATAATCCTCACAACTTGAAGAATAACCAGAGCAAGTGTCAAGCCAGCCCAAGTCCCCTCGAGAGAATTTCTCTAACCATGGAGTAGCCAGCCATGATGACTCAATTGCCATACTCATTCCATTCCCTGTAAACGGGGGTATTAACAGACTAGCATCGCCCACACAAAAAGCGCCCTGGCTTTCCTGAGCCCCCAAAGAAAACCCCGCCGTTGCAGAAAACGAGCTCTCATCAATATCCCACTGACAAAACTTCTCATGCAGCTGGTCGAGGCCGTTTATTTTTAAATAGCTAGCCAGAATATTATCCTTCTCTACTTCCTTATTGATCCTGAACAAGCCACAACAATTCACACGACCATCCTCAATACCTGACAAACCAAGATATCCACGTTGGCCCACATGCATCTCGAGCCCATCGAGATTGACATTCTTCGCGTGCACCTTGAGCCCAATCCACTTACCTTTTCGTTTGCGTTTACCCGCCGCCCACACCCGGCCATCTGCGTCTCCACTTCCCACTCTCTTTGCAGTCACGAGTTCACCACCTGCCGATTGGAATGATTCAGCTAGATCAGCATCCATCCGGTAACGAGACAAACCAATAGCTTCTTCTGGAAGCTCATCTCGCAATACCAGCTCATTTCCCATCCACCATTTCAGATTACGGTGACGTCTGGCATCAACAAAAACATCAGTGATGCCCATATCATCTAATACGGCGTTGCTCACACCACATACAAACTCACCACAAACCTTGTGCCTCGGATAACTCCCCGATTCTATAATCCTTACCGCAACACCACGTCTTAGCAATGACAGCCCAAGACTCAAACCACTCAACCCCCCACCTATAATCTCGATCTTTCTCATTTCTTACCGGTGACTCTTATACCCCCAAATAGCCCTCTACTCTCTGACCATTTCCATTGGTCACCCAATGCACAACCAACTTCACCACTCCTAAATCCAGCACGAATACTCACAGCCATATCATGCCTAGTGACATGATTCACAAAGGGATACAGACAACGACTCATCAACATGCTGAGCGAACTTCGATAGGGCTCAGCAGCCACTACCGCACGAACCTCATTCATTTCACCTGCAAGTTGTCGTAATTTAGAGGCATCAAGGTGATGAAGAAATAAATTCGCCACAATCACGGTATCTTTACCATAGCCCTCGTAGAGCAGGGCATCACCCTGCCACCATGTAACTCGCTTATCCAAATCGCGCGGACGATCAATGAGATCAACACACGTCACATCCACATCAGGCAAGTGATTTTTGATCGCTATCGCGAGAGACCCGTCACCAGCCCCCAGCTCAATCACCCGCTGTAACCCCTCGATTTTATCTAATTCTGAAAGAATCCACGACTCACCTCTCATAAACCAATTCACCAGTCGTAAATCTCGACGGCTGCGCACAGCTCGAGGATCATCAGCATCGAGATCATCGAGTATTTCAGGGGCTACCAAACGCTTCACTATCCCCACTATCCATGAACAATGACGATAAGCAAGGAACCAAGCCCACCAAGAACGTCATCCAATCTTACTAATAACTACGCAACAGCAACAACACATTCCAGAAAACCTTGTGAAGAGCCGCAAAACACCTTGATGAACAAACTAACACTGGCGCATTCCCCTTGCCACTGAGTCACCTCTGTGGCAGGAATCCGTCGATGAAAAATCCATGGCACAACAGGATCTCCGAGCAGTTTTTTGCGAAACCGTTTGCTGAAATCGACTGGCACCAGAGCCTAGCCGTGGATGGCACCCTACTACTCGCTGCCATTCTTGCCTCCGTCATCTCCTACTGGGTCGCCCGCAATTTTGTCTTTGGCCTTATATCCCGAGTTGTTCAGAAAACCGACTCCACCTGGGATGATGAGCTCCTCAACAGCAAGCTGTTCAAGTGGCTTTCATTGTTACTACCCGCCGTGATCATTCTCACTGCCGCACCCCATGCCATCATGACTCAGCATGATGGCTTACCTATCTTTGAGTCATTCATTAAGATCTCAGCGAAGGTCTTCATTGTTATCTTATCATTCCTAGCAATCAGCTCACTGCTTAATATAGTCGAGCGTATCTATAGTAGGCTTGAGGTATCGCGAGAACTGCCGATAAAAAGCTTCTTTCAGGTTATCAAAATCATACTGGTATTAGCCGCCATCATACTCATTGTCTCTCTACTCATAGGCAAATCCCCCGTCCTAATTTTCTCCGGACTAGGGGCGATGACCGCCATCATCATGCTGATCTTCAAAGACAGCATCCTTGGCCTTGTCGCAGGTATCCAGTTATCGGCTAACCGCATGGTCGCCCGAGGAGATTGGATTGAAATGCCTAAATTTGGTGCCGATGGCGAGGTCCTTGAGGTCGCACTCACCACGGTAAAAATACGTAATTGGGACAAAACCATTACCACCATTCCCACCTACGCACTCATATCAGACAGCTTTAAAAACTGGCGCGGAATGTCGAACTCCGGCGTGCGCCGCATCAAACGCTCTGTCAGTGTCGATATGTCGAGCGTTGCGTTCTTAGACGATGAGTCACTGCCACGCTTGCGAAAGATCTCACTTCTTAAAAATTACCTCGCTGACAAAGAAGAAGAAATCAAAACATGGAATACTAAGCATGCCGATTCGGCCAACCCTATCAATGCTAGATCACTTACTAATATCGGCACTTTCCGAGCCTACATCAGAGAGTATCTCAAAAATCACCCAAAAATCGCCCAGGAGGAAACACTCCTTGTGCGTCAACTTCAGCCCACTGAGAACGGCATCCCCGTCGAGCTCTATATATTTACAACGGATAATCGCTGGGCAAATTACGAAGACATCCAATCCGACATCTTTGACCACCTACTTTCTGTCTTACCTGAATTTGGTCTGCGCGCTTTCCAAGCTCCCTCAGACTACTCTTTCCAATCCATGACCAACGTTAAGTAAAACGATGAACTTATTCGACACCCTCACCCGCAGCAAACGAGAGCTCTCGCCCATCGACGGTAAAACCTTTCGTTTTTACTGCTGTGGCCCCACCGTTTATGGCCCCGCACACATTGGCAACTTCCGTACCTTTGTGATGCATGATGTGTTTCGCCGTGTGCTTGAGACCAGCGGCATGGCCACGCTTCATGTTCGCAATATCACCGACGTCGATGATAAGACCATCCGAGACTCACAGGCAGCAGGCAAATCCCTCAGGGAATTTACCACTTATTGGCTGGAGAAGTTTCATGCCGATTGCGTGGCCCTCAACTGCCTATCCCCTCACATCGAACCGAGCGCTCTCGACCACATCCCTCAGCAGATCGCCATGATCGAAAAACTGATCGAAAAGGGCAACGCCTATGCCTCAGATGATGGATCCGTTTACTTTAAGGTTTCTTCGTTCCCTGAATATGGCAAGCTCTCCCACCTCGACACCCGCGAACTCGATCTCGGCAAGACTCAGAACCAACGCGCTGATGCCGATGAATACGAAAAAGACTCCATCGCCGACTTCGTTCTCTGGAAATCACGTAAAGATGAAGATGGTGAAAACTACTGGGCGTCTCCGTGGGGAGAGGGTCGACCTGGCTGGCATCTCGAGTGCTCCGCCATGATCAAGGAGTATTTGGGTAATGACTTTGACCTCCACTCGGGTGGCGTTGATCTGGTCTTCCCTCATCATGAAAATGAAATAGCTCAATCACGCTGCAGCTGTGGCGGCGACTTTGCTGCCCACTGGTTCCATATTACACACCTGATGGTAGATGGCGGAAAGATGTCCAAGTCTCTCGGTAACCTCTACACTATCGATGACCTTGCCCAAAAAGGTTACACCGCCATGGAGGTTCGCTACGTTCTCATTTCCGGGCACTATCGCAAACAACTCAACTTCACGCTCGACTCCCTACATGCTGCCAAGGAAGCCTTACAAAAGCTGGCCAAAGGTCGCGCATTACTGGCATCCATCGGAGGCAACCAAGCTGACTGTTCTGTAGCTGTGGAGAGCTCTGTCTTTGCCCCCGCCTGGGAGTCACTCAATCAAGACCTCAATACCCCCGCAGCACTGGGTCATCTATTCTCAGGTCTCAAAGCCTCGCAGAACCTCAAGAGTGACGAGGCTGCCGCCAACCTCGCCGCCTTTGATGATATTCTCAGCGCACTCGGACTTGAACTACCAGTCCAAGAACAAGAGCAATCATCAGATGCTCCCGCTGAGATCCAAGAGCTTGCTGAGCAACGCTGGCAAGCGAAACAAAATAAAGACTGGGCTGCTTCAGACCAACTACGTGACCAACTCAGCTCCGCTGGTTGGACCATCAAAGACAACCCAGATGGTTACGAGCTAAGCCAGTTATAGTATAGTCATCGTCATCGCCATCATCATTCCTGCTTGAAAACAACGGCAGTCAATACGACAATCACTTCATGATCCGCCCGCGCCGCAATCGCAAATCTCCTGCTGTCCGTGCTCTCGTTCGCGAAACCACACTCACAGCATCGGATTTTATATACCCTCTTTTTGTTCACGATAAAGACGTGGACGAAGCAATCGAATCAATGCCAGGCTGCAGCAGATGGTCAATCGATGGCCTCGTCAATGAAGTAGGCGAAGCGCATGCCTTAGGTATATCAGCCGTCGTAATTTTCCCCGCTATCTCAGAAAATCTAAAAAGCCCAGATGCTGCTGAATGCCACAACGACAATGGACTTATTCCTCGTGCTATCAAGGCGATCAAAGCCGCTCACCCCAGCCTGTGCGTCATCACCGATGTGGCCCTCGATCCCTACAACAGTGATGGTCACGACGGCCTCGTCGCCAAGAACGACAAAGGAGAACTTGAAATCGTCAACGACCAGACCGTTGAGGTCCTATGCCAGCAAGCGCTGTGTCATGCTCGTGCAGGAGCTGATATTGTCTCGCCATCAGACATGATGGATGGCCGCGTCGAGGCAATCCGCACAACACTTGATTCAGAGGGTTATCAAGATGTCTCCATTCTTGCCTACACTGCTAAATATGCATCCGCTTTCTATGGCCCGTTTCGTGGCGCTCTGGAATCTA
>CBFHPA010000018.1:0-44618 GCA_965657565.1 Oceaniferula sp. | reverse complement strand
CGTCTACTCACTTGAATGGCAAAACTCTCAACTCTTTCCGCATTATTCCAGACCGTGGGTCATGGTTGGAAACACAATTTGACACCAATGACTTGCTCTACGTCTACCTCGACAGACGTCGTCGTCGTCGTAAATTCCTCGCAACCACTTTCCTCCGCGCCATGGGCTGGCCTACGGATCGTGACCTCTGTGAGCACTTCTACAACATTGAGAAGCTTGATCTGAAGAAGATCATCAAAGCCAATGATGAGGAAGAACTTGCTCAAAAAGTAACCTTTGAAGACATTCTTGATGATGAAGTTGTTATCGTTAAGGCATACGAGCCAATGACGATTGGTAACGTCAACCAGCTCATTGAGCTCGGTTACAAAACGGTCGACGTTATCGACGCTCGCGAAGACGAGATTCTGCTCAAATCTCTCAAGAAAGACCCCGCTCACGATGAGGAGTCTGCACTTAAGGATATTTACCGTAAGCTTCGCCCGGGTGACCCACCAACTGTTACCAATGCTAAAGCTCTTCTCGAGCGTCTTTTCTTTGATGAGAAGCGCTACGATCTGACCCGTGTAGGGCGCTACAAAATCAATCAAAAGCTTAAGCTTGATGTTGATCCCAAGGCACGCGTCATGGTTCCTGATGACTTCCTGGGTGCTGTTAAATATCTCCTCCGCCTGAAGAAAGGTGAGGGAATGCTTGATGATATTGATCACCTCGGATCGCGTCGTGTGCGTGCCGTAGGTGAGCTGCTCGGCAATCAGTGCCGTGTTGGATTAGCTCGTACTGAGCGTCTGGTTAAAGAGCGCATGACACTCTTTGATGTGAACTTGGAGGGTATGACTCCGCAAAAGCTCATCAACCCTAAGGCACTCAGTGCTGTAATTCGTGACTTCTTCGGGCGCTCTCAGCTCTCACAGTTCATGGATCAGACCAACCCGCTTGCAGAGTTGACGCACAAGCGACGCTTGTCAGCACTGGGACCGGGTGGACTTAACCGCGACCGTGCAGGTTTCGAAGTGCGTGACGTGCACACGTCCCACTACGGACGTATCTGCCCGATTGAGACTCCGGAAGGGCCTAATATTGGATTGATCAACTCACTCTGCACCTATGCTCGCATCAACGAGTTTGGCTTTATTGAGACTCCATACCGTTTGGTTAAGAATGGTAAGGTCAGCAATCAGATTGAATATGTGACTGCCGATCAGGAGGAAGAGTTCCTCATTGCTCAGGCAAACAACCCAATTGACAAAAAAGGTAATTTCCTAACTGAGAAAATCACGGCTCGTGAGAGTGGTGAATTTATTGAGGTTGATCCTAAGACGGTTCAATACATGGATGTATCTCCCAAGCAGCTCGTATCTGTTGCTGCTGGTATTATTCCTTTCCTTGAGCACGACGATGCTAACCGTGCGCTTATGGGCGCGAACATGCAACGTCAGGGCGTTCCATTGCTTATTTCTGACGCTCCGCTTGTTGGAACTGGGCTTGAAGCCAAGGCTGCAGAGGACTCACGCGCCGTTATTGTTGCTGAGGCCGATGGAGTAATTGCTGCAGCTACGGCTGAAGTCATTATTACGACCAAAGACGGTGAGCTTCCTGTCTCAGACGAGAAGTTCCTCAGTGAAATGACCGCAGTAAAGAGTAATCCTGCTAAAGGTATTTTTGCTTATCCATTGCGTAAATTTATGCGCTCTAACGCTGGCACTTGTCTCAACCAGAAGCCTATCTGCAAACGCGGAGACAAGGTCAAGGTTGGTGATGTGCTTGCAGATGGTCCCAACACAGAGGGTGGTGAGCTTGCTCTTGGACGTAACATCCTAGTGGCATTCATGCCCTGGAATGGATACAACTTTGAGGATGCTATCGTCATCTCCGAAAAGGTTGTCAAAGAAGACATTTACACCTCGATTCATATTTCTGAGTTTGAGTGTGCCGCACGTGACACCAAACTTGGACCAGAGGAAATCACACGAGATATTCCTAACGTTGGAGACGAGGCCCTCAAAAACCTCGACCACGATGGTATTATCCGCGTCGGAGCAGAAGTGAAGCCCGGAGACATTCTAGTCGGTAAGATTACACCGAAGAGCGAAACAGAGCTGGCGCCTGAAGAGCGCTTGCTGCGTGCTATCTTTGGTGAGAAAGCGGCTGATGTTAAGGATACATCACTCCGTGTCCCATCAGGTTGCACCGGTATTGTTCAGGACATCAGGGTTGTTACTCATGGCCTCGCTCGTAAGCGCGAGAATGAGTTGGATCCAGTTAAGCTCAAGAAGCAGGTCAAAAAGATCAACGATGATTACAAGAAGAAGAAAGATCAGCTCACTGAGCAGCTGACAGAGAAACTCTCTGACATTCTTCTCGGTGAGAAAATTCCTCTCGATGTTGTGAATGCCCAAACCGGTGAAATTATCATTCCTGCTAACCGCAAGATTACCAAGACACTGCTTCGCAAGCTGGCGTCAATCTACGATCACATTGAGATCGATCCATCACCTATTCGTAACAAGATTCTTGAGATTATCGCGACTTTCGAAAGCCGCTTTGGCGAGCTTGACACAGATCGTGAGCGTCGTCTCGACCAGCTCGAGAGTGGTGAAGAAATTGATCCAGGTGCCATTAAAGAAGTTAAAGTCTTTGTTGCAGCTAAGCGTAAGCTCAGTGTTGGTGACAAGATGGCTGGTCGCCACGGTAACAAAGGAGTTGTTGCAACGATCGTACCCGAAGAAGACATGCCTTACCTCAGTGATGGAACTCCAGTGGAGATCTGCCTGAACCCACTTGGTGTGCCATCTCGTATGAACGTTGGACAGGTTCTTGAAACTCACCTTGGAGTTGCAGCAAAAGCCCTTGGGTTCACAGTAGCTACTCCGATTTTCGACGGTATTCCTGAGTCTGAAATTTGGAAGTTCATGAGCGAGGCTAAGAAGGTCGACGGATTTACTTGGATTGGTGACGGTAAAGACGGCACCACCGCGGGTAAGTCGACCCTCTATGACGGCCGCACTGGTGAAGCATTCCAGAACCCAGTCGTGGTGGGTATGATTTATATGCTCAAGTTGGGACACCTCGTCGCCGACAAGATTCACGCTCGTGCCGTTGGTCCATACAGTCTCGTCACCCAGCAGCCGCTTGGTGGTAAGGCTCAATACGGTGGCCAGCGATTCGGTGAGATGGAGGTTTGGGCACTTGAAGCTTATGGTGCCGCATACACCCTTCAGGAAATTCTTACTGTGAAGTCTGATGATGTTCAGGGCCGCACAAGGATCTACGAAGCCATTGTCAAAGGGGATAATAACCTCGAGGCAGGCACACCGGAGTCCTTCAACGTTCTGATGAAAGAAATGCAGTCTCTATGTTTGGATGTCAGACCGGGAAGCGGTGGGCAACCTAAACAGGGAGGTGCGGAATTCTCACTCGATGACCTCACACTCTAACCGCAGATAAACAACACAACCTAACTATTTAACTTAATACTTACTATTTACCATTATGAGCGTTGAAAATAACCTGCGTGAACTTTTCGGAGTTAATGAAAAGCCCGAGCAGTTCGATCATGTCGCCATTACCGTTGCATCACCAGAGATCATTAGATCTTGGTCAAGCGGTGAAGTGTTGAACCCCGAAACAATCAATTACCGCACATTCAAGCCAGAAAAAGGCGGGCTCTTCTGTGAGCGCATCTTTGGTCCAACCCGTGACTGGGAGTGTGCTTGCGGAAAATACAAGCGCATCAAACACAAGGGCGTCGTCTGTGACCGCTGTGGTGTCGAGGTGACTCTATCCCGTGTGCGTCGTGAGCGCATGGGTCATATTGAATTGGCTGTTCCTGTATCACACATCTGGTTCTACAAATGTATGCCCAGCCGTATTGGCTTGGTTCTCGACTTGGCTGCACGTCAGCTTGAGCGAATCATTTACTATGAGGACTTTGTTGTGACTGATGTCGGCAGCACGGATCTTCAGCTAGGACAGCTTCTCAGTGAAAGTGAATACTTTGATGCTGAAGATGCCTACGGCGAAGCAAACTTCAAAGCAGAGATGGGTGCGGAGGCACTTCAATCATTGCTTACTGGAGTCAACCTAGCCGAGCTAACTACTCAGCTTGAAGAAGAGATGCTGAACACTCGCTCCAAGCAGACAAAGAAGAAGCTCGCCAAGCGAATCAAGCTTGCCCGCGGATTTGCTCAAAGCAATACCCGCCCTGAGTGGATGATCATGAACGTGCTTCCTGTTATTCCACCGGACCTTCGTCCGCTGGTGCCATTGGAAGGTGGACGTTTTGCTACCTCTGACCTTAACGACCTCTACCGTCGTGTGATCAACCGGAACAACCGCTTGAAGAACCTTCTCAAGCTCAAGACCCCGGATGTGATTATTCGTAATGAGAAGCGTATGTTGCAAGAGGCTGTGGACGCATTGTTTGACAATGGTCGCCACGGTCGTGCTGTCACTGGTGCTGGTAACCGTGCACTGAAATCACTCTCTGACATGCTCAAGGGTAAAGGTGGACGTTTCCGTCAAAACCTTCTTGGTAAGCGTGTAGACTACTCAGGACGTTCTGTCATTGTGATCGGACCTGAGTTGAAGCTCAACCAGTGTGGTTTGCCCAAGAAAATGGCGCTTACACTCTTTGAGCCATTCATCATTCGCCGACTCAAGGAGCTTGGCTACTGTCATACCGTGCGTAGTGCGAAGAAGATGATTGACCGCAAGACCACTGAGGTCTGGGATATCCTCGAAGAGGTGACCAAGGGACACCCCGTCATGCTCAACCGTGCGCCCACCTTGCACCGTCTCTCTATCCAGGCATTTGAGCCTGTGCTTATCGAGGGATCTGCTCTGCGTGTGCACCCACTGGTTTGTACTGCCTACAACGCTGACTTTGATGGCGACCAAATGGCAGTGCACGTGCCACTGTCGGTAGAAGCTCAGATGGAGGCGCGTCAGCTGATGCTCGCTCCTAATAATATCTTCTCACCTGCAAGTGGTAAGCCAATTACGGTGCCATCACAGGATATTATTCTTGGTTCTTACTACCTTACCTACGCTCGTCAGTTGACTGCGAAGGAGCTTGAGGCACGTAAGGACGTTCACTTACCGCTGTTTGAGAACACGACCGAAGTCGAGTTTGCAATTGCTAGCCGCAAGGTAAAGTATCATGACTGGATTCGCTTGCGTAACCCTGATTACGGCAAAGAAGAGAAGACATTCTTTGGTGACCATGAGAAAAAGATTATCGAGACCACTCCAGGTCGTGTCCGCTTCAATGAGATCTGGCCTTCTGGTCTAGGTTTCTTGAACTTCAATGTGGGCAAGAAGCAGATCGGCGACATCATCTGGCGTTGCTACCAGTGCGCTGGTCAAGCTGAGACGGTGAAGGTGCTCGATGCCCTCAAAGGCCTCGGCTTTATGGAGGCAACACGCTCTGGAATTTCTATTGGAATTATCGACATGGTCGTTCCTGAAGAGAAAAAGCCTGAACTCGAGAAGGCGTATGCTGAGCTTGAGAAGGTAACCAAGCAATATCGTAATGGTGTGATTACAGACAATGAGCGCTACCAGCAGGTAATCGACATTTGGACTCACGCATCAGACAACATCGCTGACGCACTCTACCGCAAGCTCGAACACAACGAGGGAGACAAGATCGTTAACCCATTGTTCTTGATGGTTGATTCCGGAGCTCGTGGTAACAAGCAGCAGATTAAGCAGCTTTCTGGAATGCGTGGTCTCATGGCCAAGCCATCTGGTGATATTATCGAGCGTCCTATTACCTCTAACTTCCGTGAGGGCCTCTCTGTGTTGGAATACTTCATCTCCACTCACGGTGCTCGTAAAGGACTGGCTGATACTGCGCTTAAGACCGCTGACTCAGGATACATGACACGTAAGCTGGTCGATGTTTCTCAGGACGTTATCGTCTTTGAGGAAGATTGTGGCACTGTCAACGGTATCACTGCCGAGCCTATTATTGAGAACGATGAGGAGGCAGCGTCACTGTCGTCCCGCATCTACGGCCGCGTTTCCGGTGAAAAGGTGACTGACCCAGTAAGTGGAAATGTCATCCTCGAAGTGGGACAACTGATCGGTGAACATGAAGCGAACAAAATCGAAGACCTCGGTTTCGAACGTCTCAAGATTCGTTCCACGCTGACTTGTGAAGCAGATCGCGGATGTTGTCAGAAGTGTTATGGACTCAACCTTGCATCTGGTGAGGTTGCTAAGCTTGGTGAGGCTGTAGGTATCGTTGCCGCTCAGTCCATCGGTGAGCCAGGAACTCAGTTGACTATGCGTACTTTCCACGTTGGTGGTGTTGCATCATCCTCGTTCAAGCAGCCAATCATTAAGGCGAAGAGCGGCGGCACGGTTGTCTACAAAGACGTTCGTGCGGTCAAGGATGCTGAGGGTAACTTTGTTGCACTCAACAAAAAGGGAGCTATCGCTATTCGTGACAAAGACGGACTCGAGCTTGAGTCATACAATCTCGTAATGGGATCGGCTATTTCAGTCCCAGACGGTGAGAAGGTTAAAAAAGGTCAAGTCTTCGTAACATGGGATCCATACAACGTGCCAATTCTCACCGAGAAGCCTGGTAAAGTTGAATTCCGCGACATGATCAAGGGTATTACCGTGCAGTCTGAAACCGACAAGGAGACAGGCAAGAAGGGTATGGTAGTCACCGAGCATAAAGAAGACCTCCACCCCCAGATTGTCATTGTTGACAAGAAGACCTCAGAGGTCCTCGCAAGCTACTCTATTCCTGTAGGTGCTCACCTTTCTGTAAAAGAAGGTGCTAGTGTCAAAGGTGGTGCTCAACTTGCGAGAACCCCACGTAAGATCTCCAAGACTGGAGATATTACTGGTGGTTTGCCACGTATTGCAGAACTCTTCGAAGCGCGTCGTCCGAAAGATGCGTGCACTATCGCCAAGATCGACGGAGAGGTATCTTATGGCCCCAATGTCCGTGGTAAGAAGAAGGTTATCGTAACTGATATGGACACTGGTGAGCATGCGGATCATTTGGTTCCTATGGGTAAGCACATCATCGTAGGAGAAGGAGACTTCCTTCATCGTGGTGATCAGATTACCGAAGGTCCAGTATCTCCAGACGACTTGTTGGAGGCATGTGGTGCGCAAGCACTTCAAGAGCACCTCACCAACGAGGTTCAGCGTGTTTATCGTCTGCAAGGTGTAGAAATCAATGACAAGCATATTGAGATCGTCATCCGCCAGATGTTACGCAAAGTGAAGATTACCGAGCCAGGTGATACTGAATTCCTGTGGGGTGATCAAATTGATCGTACCACCTTTAAGAAAGCCAATGAGGAAGTCATCTCGCAAGGTGGTGCTGCCGCTGAGTCCGAGCCAGTATTGCTCGGCATCACGAAAGCATCTCTTGAGACTGAATCCTTTATCTCAGCAGCATCGTTCCAGGACACCACACGTGTGCTTACCGATGCATCAACTATCGGGCGTGTGGATCACCTCCGTGGCTTCAAAGAGAACGTCATCATGGGTCACCTTATTCCTGCAGGAACTGGATTCCACCAGCATCGTGATGTGGATATTGAGTTCACTGTTGAAGAGCCTGAGCCACAGCAAGAAGAGCCTGAAGAAGGCGCTGAGAATGCGGAAGGCGCTGACGCTGATGGATCCGTTGCCGTTGAGGAGTTGCCTCTTCAGGCAAAGCCCATAACAGCGGGTGAAGAATCTGCATAAAGCGATTTACTTCGACACCTAAAAATCACAAGCCCGGGTCACATGATGTGATGCCGGGCTTTTTTTTGCCTGATTTTTAGGCGCGTGCCTTGTTGGGTGATTCCCGTCAAGAGCGTGCTACTGCCAGTCGACCTCGACTTCGGCAACGTTACCATTGCGGTCCTTATATTTCAAATGACCATTCTTAATGGCATATTCATACACCTCTTTTGTAACCTTTACATCGTAGCAGCAATATTCCGCAATCTTCATCATCGGTTCAGGATCGCGTGTTTTTTTATACTCTTGCCACCATCTGAGAGCATCGAGACCGTCAGCAGACTTGCCCATTCCGAGAGTGGCTGAGGCGATGGAGTCCAACTTGAGACGATGCCCAAGTATTTTTTCCACCTCGATGAGCATATCAAGGTTGAGAGTTTGATTAGGGAGGTCGAGAATTGTGTATCCTTGGAGTACTGGGTAATCGAAATAAATGTGATTGTAGCCGACAACAAGGTCAGCCTTCACAAGCATTTCTACCAGCGCATCTGTCTGGTCTTCTCCAAAGATGTGATATTGGCCTGTGCGTGTGGAGTAAGCAACACCCACTGATATTCCCATCTTATCTTTGTTCTTTGCGCCTCCAACATCACCAAAGCTTCTCTGGGTTTCGAGGTCAAAGTACACGATGTCTTTCATTACAAAGGAGGGTCAAGAATCTGGCCCGAAGAATCAAGACTCAAGTGTGAAAGTAGCATTTATTCAGTAGTTCTTCGAACTAGGCTACATGTTGCGAAGTGATTTGGCCGCATCGCTGCGAGAGGCAATGATAGCTGGTACGAGTGTGGCGATCACACACATGACAAAGGCAAAGGAAAAGACTCCGATAAATTCCATCATTTGGATATCTGCAGGTAAGCCGTCAAAGCCGTTAAACTCAGAGGGGAAAGGGTCAAATCCCCATGAGGCAAAGAGGTCGAGAATGACTTGTCGGTTTTCGATCACAAGGTAGCCGAGCCCTAAACCAAGAATACCGCCAAAGAGTCCAATAATAATCCCTTGATAGAGGAATACGCGCACAAGCTGCGCAGGTGCAGCTCCTAGAGCTTTCATGACACCAATTTCGCGCTTCTTCTGAATCGTGACGGTGAACATGACCGCCATGATGGAGAAGGCGGATACCATCATGATAAACGATAAAGAAAATGTTAGCAGCTGACGTTGGGTTTTGATGAGGGAGAATTGCTGTTGATGATCTTGCATCCAAGTGCGTGCTACCCAAGCATTATCATTTGGGAGGTTGGGGTGGACGAGCTCATTGAGGATTTCAGCTGCGAGATAGGGATCCTTGAGGCGTAGTGCGATACCGCGTACTCCTGCTCCAAGTCCAGTGAGGTCCTGGCCAACAGGTAGCGGCACAAAGACGTCTGGGCTAGCTGCGTGCCTCGTTGCTTGGTAAATGCCAATAACGGTCAGGTCCTTGGGCAACACTACCGTTTTCATATGTTTGATGTCCTCAATGTCGGCCTTGTCCGTGTTGATCTGTTTGAGCTTATCGAGTAACACTAGCGATTGGGCCATATGACCAGGCTCGAAAACATAATCACCGCTATCATCAGGCTTTGCTGTGCTGCGCTCTCCCTGCTCAAGGTGAAGCAGAAGATCGTCTACGGCCATTCTCTCAGCATTACGTATATTGCGATCCATGATCGGGTAGAGACGGTCATAATATAGTTGCTGTAAATCGGTAATAGCGATGATCTCTTGTTTGTCGGCTTGGGTGTAGATTTTCTGTAGGTGAGTTCGGATTTGACTCAGCTCTTCGGCAATTATTTGATGCAGAGGGTCCTGACCAATACGCTCAAGAATGGGCTGCACCTGTTTGAGGTTTCGGTTGGTATGGATTTGAATTGTATCACCGACTACGATGCCAAAGCGTTCTGCTGTGATTGAGGAAATGACAGCAGTTTCTCCCATGCCCATATCTGCGCTGCCATTACCTGGTTCGATGAGATCTTGGAGTGATTTGAGCTGTGCCTCATTGGCAGTATCGATAGCTTGCATCGCTGCTGGGGCAACAGCTCCAGCGCGGTCGAGTAGCACCCAGTCGTTGACCAGAGCGTAGGCACTCTCTATGCCCTCCATTGCAGACATCGATTCCTCAACGGCTCGCCACTCTAGCTCAGCATTATAATCGGGGAATTCCTCGCTGTCTGGCCACGGTGCAATACGCTCTATGTTGATGTGAGGAGTGTAGCTCAGCACACGATCTTTAACGAGCTGTTCAAATCCTCCAAATACCGATAGAACGACGATCAGGACCATCACCCCAATAGCCACACCAGCCAACGAGATCAGTGTAATGACCGAGACATGGGTGCGCAGTGGATTGAGGTAGCGCAGAGCAAGAAGAAGGCTGAAATTTTTTCGTACGATGGGTTGCTGAGGTGGTTAATTACTGCAGGTCAAATTGATGCCTTACTACCAGATTGTCCATCGAATTGTCACTAGCCTTGGTCTAATGGCTCGAGGGTAATGGCTCGAGCACTTTTCAGAGTTGGGGTCAGGGTAAGCTTTTCTCCTTCGATCTTTAGTATCACAGCGCCTGACTGTTGCTGGTCGATTGTGATGATGTCGAGAGCTGCCGTCAGTTTGAACCAGCTATCAGGGATTTGCTCATTTTCTGGAAAATCTGCATGGCTAGTTATGATGGCTCGAGGTGATACCGCCTTATAAAACGCCTCTCTGCCGGTAAAATCAGATCTGTTTCTGCCGCAGATGATGACATCAGCTTTCAAGTCCATGCCTGATTTTAATAATCTAGTTTCAGTAATGAACCCAGCATCTCCCGTGAACATGATTTTCCAATTATGCCAATGAAGTCGGATCACTAAGCCGCTGTCATCAGCTCGGCCCTTACCGCTGAGCTCAACGGGGGCATGTAAAATTTCCAATGATACTCCGGGTTCAATCGCAAATACCTGACCTGAATGAGGTGTGATCAGTTCGCAGTTAGCATGTTTGGATCTTTCGATGAAATACCGATAGCTTTTGCTCAGTGAGTCGGTGCGAGGAATGAGCGCTTGCTTGGGGGAGAAATGATTCAGGCAATCGCTCATGCCTCCACTGTGTTTGGAATCAGCGTGACTGATGATGAGTGAGTCGGGCCTGATTTTGAGTGCCTCCAATGCTGGTAACACATGCCGACGAAAAGTATCCTCACGACCGCTATCCAATAAAATACAGCCTCCAACATCGATTAGATTGGCTGCTCCTCCGTGAGGGATATCGAAAACAATAATGAGACCTTTATCCAGTCGTTGAGGCCTATGATGCCAATGGCTACCAGGAATGTGCGCGAAGGCAGCGGCAGTCTGATAGGTTGATCTCGCTACCCATGAGTTGATGTAATTGACAGAATTACCCGCGGGTTGCCAGAGAGCCCCCACTGAGATTGAGAGCATGGCTAAGGCAAGGATGATGAAAACCATCAGCATCAAGGGAATGCCTGCGATCACGGCAATGGGAGTGATGATCCCAAAATGAATCCATATGAGTGGAGCCGAACCCATCCAAGCCGCCATCGATACAGCGAGTGAGTTTCGCAACCATTTTTTCCATCCTAGAAAGCGCTCTTGCCATGATGTAAGTAGCACCCGCGGCATAAAGGGGTCAATTTGAGCCATGGGTTTGAGCACACGAATCCAGAATGTGGTCGCAAGTGCGAGTGCCAGAAGAACTCCGTATGATAGCTGGAACCCAGGGGTGTAGAGCTGATGGCCATCCCAGAGTAATACGATGATTGCACTAGCTCCAAGACTGTTGATTAGGGAAGGCCTTCTTCTGATGAGAAAGCCGGTGAGAAACACTGTTGCCATGATGACTGCCCGCACTGAAGGAGGGCGCAGGCCGGTCGTTGCGGCATAAGTGGTCATTGCTATGATGATGCCACCGATGAGCATCCAACGAGGAACTCGTAAAAACCAGAGAAGGCAACCAATGATGGTTCCTACCATACCGACGTGTAGTCCGCTTACGGCAAAGACATGGAGCGTGCCACTGTTACGAAAGTTATCGATCATCTTGGATGTTCGTTCTGGCCGCTCTCCTAGCACGACAGCTCGAATCAGCTGAGCGGGTTGGCTATTGGTGTCCAAGCCTGAGGTGATTCTCTGACGAATAGACTGACGCCATTCATCCATGATGCGAAGGGCTTGGTGCCTGAGGCTCACCCCCGAAATCTCAACAGGGTTCTGCGATGTAATACTTAGGTTTACTCCCTGACGATAAAGCCACGCTTGTTGATTAAATGCATGTGGGTTGCGTGCAGGTCGAATGGGCTCAATGGGGCCGGATGTCTTGATGATGTCACCGTATTTGATTTTCTCTTGATGAAAGAAGCTTCTTCTCAATTGGATGACCATGTCTGATGCCGGAGGCATCGTCTCAGCCTCAATATCGGTCGTCAGTGTATCAACCCAGACCAGAAAGGGTCCATTTCCATTGGAGCCTGTAGCAATAACAACTCCTTCAACGCTACCCATTTGGCGAAAATGCTGAGCCTTAGTAAGTTGAGCCCAATCATTGAGACTTTTTACCCTTGGCCCATGAATGCCTAGTGCGAGGAGTGTTGAGACGAAAAATAGGGTGAGCGTAATGTTGCGAACAAAAAAAGCGCAGGCAATACTGGCAATGCTAGCAATACTGATAGAGAGTAGCCCAATATTAAAGTTAGGGTATTGGTAAGTGGCGATGTGTTCTCCAATGAGAATACCTGATATGACTCCCAGCAATAACGGCCAGAGGGGGAATAGTGCGAGCCAGCCCTTTAATTTGTTAGAGTCAAGCACATGGCGATGTTAGACTAGTTGGGTGTGGCGGCAAGAAGATCTTACGCCAATCTAACGGATTATCAAGATGGCCTACTTGAGTTCTGAGTCAGCCCTGAGCTTTCTCTTCAGCTTCTGACTTGGCTAATTCATTGAGTCTATGGTGGGCACTGGCAGAATACTGAGATTCGGGAAAGGTTTCAATGATCTGCTCAAGGATGGCAGAGCACATTTCCTTGTCGCCTAGTTGATCGAGGTAAATCTCAGCAATGCGTCCCATGAAAAAAGCAGCATCATCAGCAGGCCATTCTTTTTCTTCAAGAGCAGTTTTAAGGGTGTTGATAGCCACTTCTGAATCTTCCAATTGATCGTTTTGAATTTTAGCAATTTCAACCCACGGCAGTCGGTTGTCTGGCTCATCTTCTGCAACGGTTCGGTATAAGGAGATTGCCTCAATGTAGTCACCGCGTGCGTAAGCGGCCTGAGCAAATTGAATAGGAGCTCTGGTTATGGTTTCATTGGAAGCGAGGACAGCATTGCTTGCCTTGCTTGTGATCACGGGAAGAGCATACATCACAAACATGAACCCTACATAAAGGGCTGCGATTAAGAGCGCGGGGAGCTGTGCTGCTTGCTTGGATGCGTCATCAGGATCGTTGTTCACTAATATGGAAATGACCATGGAAGCGATAGTTACAAAGACGATGGCGTGAATTATTTTACGCAACATAGATTAAATACTACTATACCACTCGCAATGCGGGTTTGGGAAGGAGAAAAAGTTAGTGAGGAGGTGATAAGTTCACTACATGCGGCGTGCATTTCGGCCTTCGTCGATCAGCTTCCAGAAGTGCTTGGATTCGGCCAATTGCTCATCCTCTGAAATCGGCATTTTTGACCTAAACAGGAAGTCAGAGAATGTATTCTTGTGGAGCACTCGGTGTACGATTACCAAATTATTAGCCACTTCAAAGTAGATTCGAGAGTCATTGGCGCGAAACCGATAGAGAGTTTTGCCGTTTCTGGTGATTTTTCCGAAACATTCATGCTCTTGATTCTCATCCAATTCAATGAGGTCAGATTCTGAAACCCTAAAGGCATCGAGAAGCTCTAGCTGATCCATGGTGTCCATGCGCGATATCTCAGCAGCACTAATTTCATTGAATACAATTTGTAACACACAAGCAGACAAGCACTCAGCGGGCAAATAATCAAGCAATCTCGGATTTCTTTGCTTCGGTGAGCGCCTCATGGGTGCTTGCAATCAGCTTTGTTTGCCTTCAAACTTGCGATGAGTTGATGGTGAATTATTTTCTTAAACGAGGCGTAAAGTTGCAGTTTTTTGCGACCTTTGCTTGGGCTCTACTCCTTTCCTCGTGCGCCACCACGATTAGCTATGCGCCTGCAGGGGGAGGGGATCCACAGCTCAAGAAAGACCACTACATAAGCTACGATAATGAAGAGTTTGGTTACCGCAAATGGTTGCCTCAATCGGCCGGGCAGAAGGATCCAGCCTTAGTGATTATCGGTGTTCATGGCATTTCTGGGCATTCTGGTGATTATAAGAATTTGGCAGATTACCTGATAAAAAAGCGGCATGACGTGGCACTTTATGCTGCTGAAACAAGAGGTCAAGGTATGGATACTAGGCGACAAAGGCGTGGAGATATCAGGCGAGTTGAACAATGGTATAACGATCTCGACACCTTCACAGGCTTAGTGCGTGAGAAACATCCTAAATCAAAGATCATATGGTTTGGCGAAAGCATGGGCTCCCTCATTGTCATGCATGCGTATCATTACTTGGCGCAAGAGCGACGACCTTTTGCAATGGCAATCTCCTCGCCGATTATTGAGGTGGATTCCGAGTTGCCGCCGTGGAAGCTCGCTGCCGCAAAATGTGCGGCATTATTCTTTCCGGTTGCTAGAATATCACTTGAGTCTCTCTCCGACGGACGTCGCCCAGTAGTCACCGAAGACGACAATCATGAGCAGCAAGCGGCAAAAAATGAGTGGTATATACAACGATATACACTACGTTTGTTAGTCAAACTTGGCGATCTTGCTCAATCCATGGATGCTGCGGCATCGACAGTCTCATGCCCTGTCTTGGTTCTCCATGGGGGCAAAGATGTGTTTACCCAACAAGACAAGGTAAACGATTTTTGTCGTAACTTTGACTCGCTGGTAAGTTCAACCCACCATTACTATCCTGGATCATATCATCTTTTGATGTATGATCATCAAAAGGAGAGGATTTTCGCTGATATCTCCTCATGGTTAAATCAACATCTTGATAGCTTCGATGGGAGCAAGTAGGATGAAACAAGCACAAGCAATGAACATAAAGCTTCATTCCGAAAATTCAAAATCAACCAAGCTGCAGTTCCAAGCTCGGACAATCTGTCTTGCTTGTCTGTTGACGATTGCATTGTTTTTTTGTGGTGCTTCAGCAGAGTCGGTAAAAGCACCGCAGGATGCTGACGCTCGTCATGCCGAATCTGACAGCTACATTGACGATCTGGCCCTTAAGCTGAGTGACGAATCGTATGAGTTGCGTGAACAAGCAACGGCGGATCTATGGAAACTTGGTGCTGAGGCATTGCCCACCTTGCGTCGTGTCGCTTTGAGTGATGATATTGAGGCTTCCGACCGTGCTGAAGAGTTGATTCGCTATATTTCGGCCGGTTTGTTGTTTGATTCCCCACAAGAAGCAAAAGAGCTAGTAATGAAGTTTTTTGAAAGCACCTATAATGGTAAAATACTAATTACACACAAGCTTATCGAGATTGGCCAGTGGAAGCAAGTGATGCATCTCAGTAGGCTGGATGGTGATCCGGATGTTCAACGAGTTATGGCCGAGGTCTCTTGGCCTCATGTCCAAGCTGCACTGAGGAACGCGATAGCAGGTGGGGACGAGCAACAGGTTGCTGAGATCATGGGCTTGATGGGAGACACAGATTTGCACATGCGCACGCGGGCATTTCACGTCATACAGAGAGGTCAGCTTGCGCTTGAACTGAAGAAATCTGCTGATACGAAAGGCCAAGTTGCAGCACGATGGAGGATGTGGCTGCATCGATGCAATGGTGATCTTAAAGCGGCGATTGCTGAAGCTGAGAAGGCGGGCATGTCGAGGACAACCGATTTATTGCGGGTGCTTGACGGCGATGCATCGCAGTGGCTGAAGAGCTCGGCGGCGGAAGGTGATGCTATCTACCAATGGGGATGTAAGTTACAGCAATTGAAGATTGAGGGCAAAGATGCTGAGGCCAAGTTGGAAAGTGAGAACTGGAGGGATATCGAAGCTGGTCAAGCAAAACTCTCATTCGTAATTCGATGCCTCGCGGTAAATGGATTTCGTGAGCAGGCACTGAATCTACTCGAGAGTAGTAATTCAAATGCTGCTTTTTACTATTATGATGTCGCTGAGATGCCATCTCGAAGCTTGAAGGTTTTGGGTATAGAGAAGCATGCAAAGCCTCCGTATACAGAATGGGTCGGCAAGCGTATTGGGGAGCTGAAGGAAGGCTGGAGTGGGCGTGATGAGGCAGCTCAGCAAGTGATGATGTTAGCTGGTTTTCTCTATGGTAGAGGGGAGTCGCAGCACGCGGTTGATGTTCTCTCTCCTATGATGAGCTTGCTTGATGAGCAAGATAAAGGGTGGAGTGATCAGGTTGAGGCTATGCTGAAAGGCGGCATGGCCCCGTTGGGAGTTCATTTCATCAAGCAGAAGATCGAGCAGGGTGGAGCGAATCAAGCGCAGCTTACTGAGATAGTCGAAAAAATGATCGGCCATATGGAGCGTTCGATGCGTGATTGCATATGGACTCATCTAATCAAGCGTAATGGCGATGATCATGGAGCATCGCTAGATCAACTGGGATTTCTTGCAGGACTGCTCCCTGATCCTGATGATCAAGCATCAAAGATTCATAACGGGCTTTTGCGTGAGCTTGGTGAGGATGAGATGATAGCAAACAATCAAGAAGTCCTGCTCATCGATACACTCTACAAGCTGTGCATTGCGCGTAATGACTTGAATGCAGCATCTCAAATGATGGATACCTATCTGGATAGGAGTAGTGTCATCCAATTATCTCGAGATGATATCAATTATAATTTGCTTCGTTGGGAGAAGGTAGAGCCAGTGCTTGCAGCTGGTGCTGTGCGGCGACCCCTAGACCGGGGCAACCTTATCAAGTGGTATGTTGCACTGCAAAAATTAGGCCGTCATGAGAATGCCGAGGAAGTCTTCAGTCGGGTCATGCAGCTTTGCCTTGGTGATCCGGATAGCTTGACCGACTATGGTGAATATTTGTATGCTGTAGGCTATGAGCATCAAGCAATAGAGCTTTGGACCTTAGCAGCCATGATTGCTGATTTCGACGATGAGGATCTTGATGACTATGTATGGGCGGTGACGCTTTTGGCAAGTAACAGCCGATCATTGTATGCCAGAGGAGAGTGGCAAAAAGCATGGTCTATCAGCGAGGTCTTTGCCCGATTCATCATGCTCAGGAGCTCAGTGCACACGCATGATGCTCTCAAGGCTTGTTACCAGACTGAGTTTTGTCACGGAATGATGATGCTGAAGCAGGGACGATACGTAGAGGGCATGCGAAGGCTTGAAACTGCACGTCAAATGATTCCGGGGGATGGGGTGCTTGCGGATGATTTTTTCCCAGCCCTACGTAATGAAATTCCCACTAAGACATATAATGAATGGTTCGATGATTGCTACGATCACATTACTAAGGTCTGCAAAGATTACCCGCGATCTCATAATGTTCATAACACAGCGGCGTGGTTAGCTTCGAGGGCGGTAAGGTATTTAGATGAGGCACATGCTAATGCCCAGATCGCGGTTTCTATGAGGCCGAATCAAGGTGCTTATCTTGATACAATGGCAGAGGTGTGGTTTGCCAAGGGTGATAGAGAAAAAGCGCTGCTGTGGTCTGAAAAAGCGATAGCGGGAAGTATATCTAATGCCGCTGGGAGTCCTCGAAGTCTTCGTAGGGTCTATGCGAACTACCAACAATTGAGTAAGCAATATCAACATTTTAAAAATGACCCTTTACCAACGAGGGCTCGCTGATGATGCTTCGATCTTCTTTTTCTGATCATGCACCGCTTGTTATTGTTTCTGTCTTTGCTTCCACTGCTTGTTGCATTGATATTGCGAAAGTTAAATGCGGACCGCATTTTGAAGTTGTCTCGCGAGCGCGAATTGTCAGGTGACGGTACGGCGCTGGCTAAGCGCATGCTGACAGCAATGGAGCTCGGTGATGCCGAGCTGCGCATCAAAAAGCGCGAGTGGGCTGGGTCAGCAGCGAGTGGCGATGGCTGGCTCACGCTCACGCCTGAGCTCGCAAGTGGTAAAAGCATAGCAGACCACGGGCAGGTCGTATTGCGAGTAGGCCTATACTTCTTATCTTTAAGAGACCCAAAATCTGTGGCTAGGCGTCGCTGGGCGTTGCGGTTTGGACATGCTTTTCCTATTTTCACCCTTGTTGTGTGTGTCTTTGCTTTGCTGGTGGGTAAGCTGCCTGTGATGTGGGTCATCAGTATCGCGATGGCCTCACTAGGAATCGCTGCCTGCGCTCAGGTACTCACGCTGACTACGAACCTGCAAGCCGCGGCGATGGCAGCGGTGGTGCTTGAGAAGAAACATATTTACCCAAGATTGAGTGACGAGGAGCTGGTTGTTGCCGCAACTCGCGCATGGGCATGGGACAGCGTAGTGCCGGGTCTCATTTCCAGACTGATATAGTAGGCGAGGCCAATCCGGTGCTGGCAAATATACTAGCGGGCTATGTAATCATGGCTTGCTAGCGTGTGACATCAAAAACAGTATTCTATGCTCGCCAGTAGAAATACTTTTTGGTAAAGATTTCTTAACTTTTTACTGAACACTGTAGCCAAGATTTATACATAATACGCCATGATCTCATACAATCGCGATCCTCAACAAACCATTCCTGAGTCGTCCGTCAAAATTATTGGGCTCGGTGGGGCAGGAGCCAACATGCTTGATCGAGCTACATTGGATGGTCTGGCTGGTCCTGAGATGACCTGTGTGAACACTGACCTACGCACCTTATCAAGCTCGGTGGCGGCCGAGAAAATTCATTTGGGCAAGAACTTAACCAAGGGGCTTGGTGCCGGAGGGGATCCTGAGTTGGGTGCGCGTGCGGCACAGGAAGTTGAGCATGAGCTGCGCGATGCGCTTCGCGGTAGAAAAATGGTTTTTTTATGTGTCGGCTTAGGTGGAGGCACGGGGTCTGGTGCTGCCCCTTTGATTGTGCGTATTGCTCGTGAAGAAGGAGCGTTCGTGGTCGTTTTTGCGACAATGCCTTTTGGCTTCGAAGGGCAACGCCGCAGAGAGCAAGCAGATACGGCACTCAATGAATTATCTGTCTTGGCCAATGCTGTTGTCACCTTTGATAATGATCGTATGGGTGAGCTTGTGCTCGCTAAGCAAGGTGTCCATGAGGCCTTTGCTGCATGTGATACAATGATTTCTGAGGCTGTTAAAGCAGTGACACGGCTAGTTGTTCGGCCGGGATTGATCAATATCGGGCTTGCTGACCTAATGAGTGCACTCAATACAACGCGCTCGCGTTGCCTTTTTGGTTCCGGATCCGGCCAAGGAGAAAACCGCTCACAGCAGGCTATTGAGAATGCACTCAACAGCCCCTTACTGGATAAGGGGCATCTGCTCACTAACGCGACGAGCGTGCTTATACATGTTTGCGGTGATGAGAGCCTCACCCTCTATGAAGTGGAGTTGCTGATGCAAAGCCTCTCCAAGCATATTCCGTCAGATTCACAGGTCCTATTCGGAGTTGCTACTGATCCTTCGATGAACGGAGACCTTAGCGTGACGCTGATTAGTGCCGTCCCTGAAGAAAAAATTCATTCTGAGGTGTCCGATGAGCTTGATGAGCAAGAAACATCTCTCGATGACCAAATATCGGCGTCTTTGGCGGCAGTGGAGTCAAGCCGTGTGATGGAGGCGCCAGAGGATGAGAAAATAATGGAGCCTAGTGAGGGGTTCTCACCAGATTCTGAGGATGATCAAGAGCTTAGTGAGGATCATGATCAAGATACACTGCTGAGTGAGGTTTCATCCGATGAAGCCGTTGTGAGTAAAGATGATGAAGAAGCCAGTTATGCTGATTTTATAAACATGGATGAGGTACAGCAACTAGCTGATGCCGTTCTCAATGATGCCGAAACCGAAATGGAGGATAAGTCAGACGAGGAGCTCGTTTCGCCCGAGGAAGTGGTCGTAGAGCAACCATTCGCAGAAATTGATCATGCTGATCCAAATGATGATAAAGCTGAGGGTCTGCATGACGAGCTAGATGACGAGGATAGTCTTTTCTCTGATGTATCGATGAGTGGAGAGCAGGGTGCTCAAGCTGAGCTCGAGCTGGACGGAGGCCCTAAGGGTAAGTTTGAGGGCGAGAGCCCTAACGTCCTTGAGGGTGAAGATCTCGACATTCCTCCATTTTTGCGCAACAAAAAGAAGTAGCCCTGATGAAATCTGGCATGTAATCCAGCTTGCCGTCAGAATAACAAAGTGTTACCGATTCACCCGTCATGTCAAATTTAGGTACTTTCATATTAGTCGCTGTGTGCGTGAGTATGGGATATGTTGTCGAACCATATATGTTCAAGCTGCGTGATACAGATAGAAACAAGAGCGCAACGATTCAGAAAGAGCCCAAAAAGAAGGTTAAGAAAGACAAGCCCAAGCCCAAGCCCAAGCAGAGGCCGACAGTTGAGATTGACCTCGGATTGGTGAAACCTGCAGATTTTCCAGACCAAGTCTCGCTTTATGATAGTTTCGAAATTGATGCCAATGGTCTCATTATCACCCTCAAAGAAGGAGCCCAAATAAACCCGGTTCGGGTAGAAGGTAGCGAGCTTATTTTCAAGACTCAAGGCATGACTCTTGAGCATGCCATTGATGTTGATCAAACCAATTTTAAGGAGCTGGTGCTACCAGTGATGAATGCGCGCATTCAAAAAGAGGCTGAAATGAAGCGAATCGAGGATGCTAAGCCTGTCGTGTTGGATCAGGCTGCCATCGTTTCTTGTATTCAAGCCAGTGTAGAAAGCGGAGCCGTCAATGAGTTCAAGGCTGAGCAAGTCACCGAATGGCTGGCAGGTGAGGATATAGAATTTGATGGGGTGAATTATCAGACGGGCTTGGTGAGCTTTGAAGCGGAGACAATCTTAGGAACCCAGACACAAAAAGCGATTGCCCTCATTGAAGATGGTGAAGTAGTCAAATGGCTCTGGGCCAAGACTCAGCTTGAAATGCGTTAGCCGCATAGCTTGGCGTTGCTACGGGATTAAGCTTTGCGGGAAGCTTTATCACTTTCTAAGAACTCTTTAACCTCTTCAAGGTCTCGGGTGTTGATTACATCCTCGCGGCGCAACCAGCCTTTGCGGGCGACTCGGACTCCAAATGCCAGATACTGAAGCTGATCTGTGGAGTGTGCGTCTGGGTTGATTGAGGTCATTACACCCTTGTCGCGGGCGCGATGCCAATGGCGCCAGTCCATATCTAGGCGGTAGGGGTTACAGTTAAGCTCGATGATCGTTCCGGTGGCTGCGGCACAGTCAATGACTTTGTCGACATTAAGCTCATAGCCCTTGCGCTTGAGCAGCAGCCTGCCTGTTAAGTGGCCCATCATGGTGACATGCGGGTTTTCCATCGCGCGGATAATACGTTTGGTTTGTTCTTTTTCTGAGAGCTGGAACGAACCGTGGATTGAGGCCACGCAGTAGTCGAGCTGGGCCAGAAGATCATCCTCGAAGTCCAGCGTGCCATCTTTGAGGATGTCCACTTCTGTGCCAGCAAAGATTTGGAAATCGCTCCATGTGGCATTGAGTTTTTTGATTGCCTCAACTTGACGTAGTAGGCGATCAGGCTGCAGGCCTCGCGCTTGAAACTGCGATTTGGAGTGGTCAGCAATACCGAGATATTGCAGGCCGAGCTCGCGGGCGGCTTCGGCCATTTCCTCAAGTGTGTGTTTGCCGTCAGATTCTGTGGTATGGTTATGGAAAGTACCGCGCAGATTCTCAAGCTCGATCAAGCGTGGAATCTCTCCAGCATCAGCGGCCTCGATCTCACCCTGATTCTCTCGTAGCTCTGGTGGGATATCGTCAAGGCCCAGGGCACGGTAAATATCACGCTCATCTTTGATAGCAGGTGCGGCGGGTGAGGACTTATCTTTGAGGGTGAAGCCATACTCGTTGAGTGACCAGCCATGCTTGAGAGCACGTGAGCGCAGTGCCACATTGTGCTCCTTGCTGCCAGAGAAGTATTGCAGAGCGAATGGGAACTGATCGTTGGAAACAGCACGGAGATCACACTGCAGACCGTTCTCAAGCCGGATCGAAGCCTTGGTATCCCCATGGGCGATAACCGAGTGTACCTCAGGTAACTCCGTGAAGTAGGCGGTAAGTTTTGCCGGCTCTGCTGTTGCCACCAGGAAGTCAAGATCGTGAAGCACCTCCTTGCTTCGGCGGTAGGAGCCAGCTGATGCGACGCGAAGCGTGTCTGGGTGCTCACGGAGAATATCGAGCATGTGTTCTGCGATGGGTGCCACGTCTCCGAGGCGGAAAAAATCGGCGAATTGTTCCTTGAGAGCAATGGACTCTATGAGTTTCTCAATCGACTTCTTGCCAAAGCCGGGCAGTGAGGCGGCACTTCCATCCTCGCACGCTTTCTTGAGGGAATCGATGGAGTCGACATTGAGCTTGTCATAGAGGGCGCGAACTTTTTTGGGTCCCAGCCCCTGGATGCCAAAGAGGTCGAAGAGCCCGGGTGGAAACTCAGCCCGCAGGTTTTGGTGGAACTCAAGTTTGCCTGTGCTGGCAAGTTCATGGATTTTCTGCTGCAGGGCTTTGCCTATGCCGGCAATGCCCTCAAGGTTATCTGCTGCTGCCATGGCAACGATTTCTCCCTGAAAGTTCCGCACGGTTTCTGCACCATTGCGGTAGGCGCGTGTCTTGAAAGGGTTCTCACCCTTAATTTCCATGAGCAGTGCGATCTCATCGAGCACTGCGGCAATTTCATCTCTTGAGATAGCCATGATTAGAGAGTTGGTCTGAGGGTGATCGCCCGAGAGTTATAGTGATCGCGCGGGCTAAACAGCCAGCCGGGATTGCGGTCGACCAGTTCATAACCAGTGAGCATAAACTCGGGTAGAATTTGGTTCGAGTTGATTTCATATACCTTGTCTCCGGTGTAGTAGCCATAAATCTTGTACTCATAGTTCTGGTCAAATCCATAGCGTTTGCTGGGCGGGCCTTCCTCAGGCAGGCGGTCTGGGTTGCGCTTTTTACTCTCATTGAAAACAACCAGCCGCGCAGTATTAGCACTCTGTCGTGGCTTGCGCAAGTAACCCCAGAAGCGTGTCTTTTTGACGAAGTAGCGCCTGCCATAATAAAAATTACCGCTAGGTTCCGAGGCGATATCGGCAGCGCGCACCTCAGGTAGAGGACCGCCCATATTGGGTGAGCCATATGCTCCAGGATATCCACCGGTAGCACAAGAGCCAAGCAGCATGGCAAGGACTCCGGAGGCAAAAAGCATGAGGTGTTTCCACATGGCTTGATCTTTGGTGAGAACCTCAGTGAGGTCAAGAAAGGCTTGTGGCAGGGCGCGTTTGTAAGTATATCTAATCGGGCACCCCCAAGTGATCTTCAAATGAAAAAAAGTAGGGCCGGCGAGACTCGAACTCGCGACCAAGGGATTATGAGTCCCCTGCTCTAACCAACTGAGCTACAGCCCCCCTGAATGCGGCGCAATATACGCATTTAAGCGCCGCTGACAATGCTATATATAGAATATCTTATGGCGGAGCAATGATGGCGGATAGCCGCGTTGAGGCTTCAACAAAGAACAAGGAACGAAGAACCAAGAACAGCCGCGCAGAGGCTCCCTACTTCAATTGAATCCGCATGGTGGCTTCTTGGCGCCTTGGCGTCTTTGCGTGAGTTTCTTTTTTTAGCACGCCAAGACGCTATCCGCCTGCGGCGGACGCCAAGATTCCGAGAATGTAAAACAAAGATGGCACCGATGACCACCGATGTTTACGGGTGTCATGATCTGTGTTCATCCTTTTTCATCGGTAATCATCCTGATTCCGGTCTTCATTTTTATCTAACAAATCATACGAAAGGCGCTCCGTTGTAGTCGCCGGTAACCGTTGTTGTGAGCAACAAAAAGCCTAGCATGCTAACGCATAGGTTTTTTTATTTAAGATAAATTAAATTCCTTAAAAGTCATTCATACGAATGATGCTTTTGATGCATTTTTTGAAATACGGGCGAATAATTCATCCCAAGGTGCGATAGACAAAAAACTCAGGGGTGGGGTATTCTTGCAGACGATAACACATATGGTGCATCCGGCTGCCTGCAGCAAAAGATGCCACCCACATCACATAAGATCGATACCCCATAACTAATAATCCTATGAAAACCACCATTAACACAAAACCTAACATATCACAGCATAAGATGATAACATGTAGAGCTCTCTATCTATTGACTGTAGCTGGTTTGCTATCCCATAGCACCCACAGCGCTCAAGCGGCCACTTGGGTAGGAAGTGTCGGTGGAGATTGGAATGTCTCGTCTAACTGGGGTGGTAGCTTGCCAAGCAATACAGATTTAGCTGGTATCTATGAGTCCGGTGCCGTGGTAACGGACACCCAAACTGTGGGGCGTGTCAACTTGGGAGACGGCAGCTCAAATTTTGACTCTTATCTGAACATTACCAGCACGGGCTCCTTAACCTTGAACACTGGGAGTGGCTACATTTTGCGTCAGAACTGGGGTGGCAGTGACGGCGGCACTGGTGGTTCGACGATCAATGTAGACGGTGGTACTCTCTCGGCATCTCTTGGTATTCAGTCCGGCACTGCAGCGGGGCTCTATGCGACTTTGAATGTCACCAACGGAGGTACTGTGACCATTGACAATGGTAATCTCAATTACAGCAGCTCAAATGGTGCTGCTCGAACTATTGTGGTTGATGGCGCTGGATCATCACTTACTGTCTCAGGGCAAACTCTGCTAAACGGCACTACTCCTGGAGCGCTCGCGATTTCCAATGGAGGCAACTTCACCACAGGATCGGGAACGATTTCAGGTGTTGTCAGCGGGGCTGTTGGAACTTTTGTTCAGGATGGTGTGGGTGGAACGACCATCCTCTCTGGTGAGAATACTTTTGATGGTAACTACACCGTGACCAATGGCACGCTTACTATCGGTGGCTCTGGCAAGATCGGTGACTACGACGGCGACATTACGGTCGCCAGCGGAGCAACCTTTGAATACGCCAGTGATCAGAATGGTTCGGGAAGCAACCGCATCAAAGGCACCATCAGTGGTGACGGTGCGTTTGTGGTTGATGCTGGCACCGGCAGTATCACCACGCGCGGAGAAGTCTCAGTCCCGACGATTGAGATCAAGTCTGGCAGGCTTATTCAGCAGGCGAACTTATCTTCTTTAGGTTCTGCCGAAACGACGGTTTATTTGGGTGACACCACGGGGAGTGCAGATGCGACCATTGAATACTCCGGCGGTGCAGGGACGAGGACCACAAAAACCGCGATCATCGTTCAAGCTGGCTCAACAGGTACAAAGAGCTTAACCGGTATCACATCTGCAATTGATAACACGGACATCACACTCAATGATAATTTGACCTTGGCTGCCAGACAGCATGGTAATAATGACAGACTCTTGACATTTGGTGGTGTCATCAGCGGCACAGGTGGTCTGACAATTGATGATATCCCCAACAGCAACGGCGATCAGGGCGTAGTCGTCCTCAGTAATGCAGAGAACAACACCTACACCGGTGCCACCGTGGTCGATAGCGGGCTCCTGGTGGAGCTGGTAAGTGCGGATGTTGATGCAGCCATCTGGACGCGCACGACTAGTGCCACCACCATCGAAGACGGAGCAACCTTAAGGTTGGATACCACCAACCAGAGCAGTGCGGGCAGTAAGCAGGCGATTGGCACTATCACCGTCAATGCAGGAGGAACACTTGAACTTCTGACGGTGGCAAGCGGTGGTGGCCAGCCATCCATCTGGCAAAGAAATGGAGCATCAACCCTGATCGGAGACGGAACGCTCGTGAAGAGCGGATCTGGGATGCAGGGTATTGCATGGACTGCCACAAGTGTAAGTAATATCGCGCAATTTAACGGGGCGATTCAAGTCGATGAAGGTAGGTTGATTTTTGATCCAGGCAATACAAACGCAGTAGGCTCGGGTAACAATGATGTGTCGGTTGCCTCAGGTGCGGAGCTAGACGTTCGAACCGGCACGCTGGCCATTGATGAGCTCGATGGTGCTGGAACTGTTTTGAATTCAAATGGCACTGGGAGTAATACCCTTAGCCTAGGCAATAACAATGGCGGCGGCACGTTCAGCGGAGTGATATCGCAAGTAGACCCTGATGCTTTCTCCGTGGTCAAAAACGGTAGCGGCACCCAGATCCTGTCTGGGGCTAACACCTATAATGGCACGACAACGGTCAACGATGGTGAGTTGAGAATCGACAACATTGAGAGTGGTGCCTACACTGGAGCCATCATTGTCAACGGTGGCACATTACGTGAGGTCACTGCATACACTGGTGCTGAGCAGGGTAGTAATACGACCGATTATGCGCGTGCAGCTAGCTCTACTACGATTAACAGTGGCGGCACCTATGTTCTGGATACGAGTTCAATGATAGACAATAGGTCTCGCGTCGATGTGGGCACTATTATCGTTAATAGTGGTGGTGTTCTGGAGATTGCTCATGCCAGTAGTAACCTGGATACAGATAAGTATATCTGGAGCGGAGGTAGTGTCAGCGGAGATGGCACGATACGCAAGACGGGTGCTGCTTACGCTGATGTGGCATGGTCTAATCCTTCCGGTGATAGCCTGGATTCTTTCAATGGCTTGATTGATGTAGATCAAGGCACCTTGGCATTCAATGTTCGAGGTAATTCGAACAATGGAGGTATCGCCGGCAGTGGAAACGCCGGCTTGGATATTGCTTCAGGCGCAACCTTCGACCTTCGAAGCGGAACCTTCAAGATCGATGCGCTCGACGGAAGTGGTACGATCGAAAACTCATCTGGAGTTGGTAATACCCTCAGTATTGGCAATAACAATGGTAGCGGCACGTTTAGTGGCAATATCACCCAAGTAGACGCCGATGCCTTTGACCTCGTGAAAAACGGCAGCGGCACCCAGACACTCTCAGGTGCCAACACCTACACGGGAACTACTACGGTCAACGCCGGTACCCTCTCCCTTGCCAGTGGTTCCAGCCATAGCGGCTCTGGTGACTACACCGTCAATGGCGGCACGCTCGAGATTGCCACCGGAGTTGATCTCAGTGGCCACGCCATGACCATTGCGGGAGTTATCAGCCCTGGTAACTCACCCGGAACCGCAGCCACAGGTGCACAGACCTGGTTGGACGGAGGCTCTTACCTCTGGGAAATCAATGACAGTGGTGGCAGCCAAGGTGCTGATCCTGGCTGGGACTGGCTCGATATTACCGGAGCACTCGATCTGACCAGCCTCACTGCAGGTGGTTTTACCATCGATATCGATTCTCTGACTCTGGGTAACGTTGCAGGAAATGCCGCAGGTTTCGATAGCTACATTCAGCTCGATGGTATCGCTGACTACAGCTTTACCATTGCCACCGCTTCATTAGGCATCAGTGGATTTGATGAGAGCCTTTTCACTCTGGACTATAGTGGCTTTAGCAATGCTCCTGGCTGGAACTGGGCTATCGTAGAAAGTGGCAACGACCTCGTGCTGCAGGCCTTCGCCGTGCCCGAGCCAAGTTCAACAGCCTTGCTCGGCCTCGGAGGCCTCGCCCTGATGCTGCGCCGCAAGCGCAGCTGATGGCCGCAAAGCGGCGATGTCTGATGGCGGATGAATGATGAGGGATAGCCGCGTTGCGGCTTCAACAAAGAACAAGGAACGAAGAACAGCTGCCCCCGGCGGCTGTGCTGGAATTCACCATTCCAAATTCAATCCGCCAGAGGCGGATTACTCCGGCGGCAACAGTCCCGTCCGATACGCTTTGCTGATCGCCGAGGGCGCGTTAGAAACACCGAGCTTCTCGTAGATGTGGCGCACATGGGTAGCCACGGTCGGCGGGCTGATGCCGAGGCTATGAGAAATTTGCTTTTTCACCTGGCCCTCGCTGATGAGTTGCAGTACCTGCATTTCACGCTTGGTCAGCCTGGCTGCATTGGCTGAGTCCGGCCTCTGCTTCTGAACGTTATTAAGAATATACTTGGCGACCTTGGCATCCAGGGAGGCGCCTCCTGCCACCACGGTACGGATGCCTTCTATGATGGTGTTGAGTGAGGCATTTTTGAGCAGATAGCCTGAGGCTCCCATGCTGATGGCCTTTATCACATCGGATTCATCCTCAGACTGGCTGAGCACAAGGAGATGGGTGTCGGGTGTATGTTTTTTGAACAATGGAATGGCTTCGATACCACTCATGCCAGGTAGCATGAGATCGAGCAGGATAACGTTGGGGAGCTCGGTTTTGTCTTTGGTTTCTGAGATGCTTTGCAGAGCACGCTCAGCAGTTCCAAAGGTGGCATAGAGCTCGAAGTCTTGCTCGGTTTCCAGGGCGAAGCGAACACCCTCCCGGTAGTCGGGGTGGTCTTCGACGATCATTACGCGTATGTTTGTTGGCATGATATTAATGGTTTGTTTTTGAGATGCTTTGGTTTGCGGGGATACTTTGTCAGAGGTGCTGAATCATATTTGTGGTTGGCGCCTATTGTGGGAGATCCTGAGTTTGAGGGTGACACAGGTGCCTTCCGTATCACCTGATGCGTTAGATGAAGCCGATATCTTGGCCTTGAGTAGATGGGCGCGGCGTTGGAGGGATTCAGGGATGGCGCTACCGTCTTTATCGCCCTCCCGAGCCAGGCCCCGGCCGTTGTCAGAGATCGTCAGAATCAGCTGCTTGGGTCGAGCCTTGAGGTGAGCCTTGATGCGGGTGGCTCCCGAGTGACGGCTAATATTAACCAGACATTCCTTGAAGAACAGGCGCAAATCATCACGGGTAACCGGTTTGAGACCTGCCAGATACTCTTCTCCTTCCACGCTGATCTCGTATTCCATGTCCGCCATGATGCGGTGGGCAAGGCGCTTCATGTCATCGTGCAGGCTGCCCGCGTTCCCTTTGGTCTCGTGCACTTTGATCCTTTGGCGCAGGGAGCTGCCGGCACGGGTGATGACTTCCTTGTGGCGCTGAAGCACGTCGTCTAGACGGGCGGGGGTGTCCTTGGCAATGCGGGCGGCGTCACCGAGTAGGCCGATGGTGTAGAGATCTGCTCCCAGCTCGTCGTGCAAATCGGCGGCGAGTCGTTCCCGGATTTCCTCGATCTGGCGCATGTGGGAGATCCGCCCGATCAAGATAGTGATGATGATGCCTGCACCGAGAAGTACGGCAAGCCAGACTAAGCGGCGTAGGTTGGTCTTCTGGCGAAGGTAGCGATCATTGAGTGCCAAGGCAATGAGCGGGCGCTCGGTCTCCAGATCATGGCGGCGTGCCAGCTGTTCCATCCACGTGCGGATCGGTAAGATATTGCCAAACTGGTTATTGCCATCTGTGAGTGCGGAGAGGAAGCGGTCCGAGCTTTCCTGAACGTCGGCCCTGACCGGGCGGTGCAGTGCCACATTTTGGTCATCCGCAAAGAGCTCGATTTCGGCAAAGCCGATGCGCGCTGTCAGCCGGTTCCGCGGCATGGCTTTGGATCGGAACGGGACGATGTAAGGCTTCTCCGCGGTGAGCTTGACGTAACGGCATGTGGTTAGCGGGATGTTGCGTGCGATGATCGGGCCAGTGTCGTAGCTGCTCGTTTTGATGTAATTGAGTATTAGCTTGGCATCGGTGAAGTCAGCACGGTTCGCCCCCATTACCAGAAGCTGGCCAGGCAGACCATGATCCCCGGGCAGAGGTTGGGGCACGCTGTCACTCACGTCCACGCTGTGTAGGTGAATTCGGTCCAAGGGCTGAGGCGCACCCAGATCAACGGTGAAGCTGGTGGTGTGGTCAGGGCGTATGCTGGCCAGGAATGCCAGGCTCTGCTCCCCGTGGGCAGCATCCATCATGTAAGGCATGAAGCCATCCACGAGATCATTCGCTGAGTTGGCCAGACTTTTCACGTCAGAGGATGCTTTCACAGACCTGCCCAGGGCGACATTGCGCTGTCCGCTGAATACGAGGGTTTCAGAGAGCTGGAACAGGTATTTGCTATCCCATGAGCGCGGGCTCAGGCGAGTGGCCTCAATACGTATCCAAGAGGCCTTGGCGCGGCCGCAGTCAACGATAACAGGAGCCTGGCGCGGGAGCATTCCTTGATTGGCATGGACACTTTCCAGGACGATCCCTTCAGGGTGTTCTTTGCTGCCTGCAATCACCCGGAATGAGGAAGGAAAACCCTCGGATTCATAGCCGGTCGCGGCATTACGCATGAGAGAGGGGACCAGTATCAGCTGGTCAATGGGATACTCTTCTCCCAAGTCGATCTGAACCCACTCGGTGTGATCGGGGGTGTCGTGAACCTTGGAGCGCCAGCCGATGGCACCGTAGCCGCTACGCAAGCTGTAGCGAGCCAGATTGTCCAGTTCAGTGTCAATATCTTTGAGGCGCTGCTCAAGCTGGGCGGTAGAGAGGTCCTCGATGACTGTCTCCGCTGGTGCCTCAGCGGCCCATGCGGTGCACATCAGTAGACCCGCCAGAAGGCAGGGTGCCAGCAGGCCCGGCAGGCGGGTAAAAAGGGGACGGGCCGGACGCATGGGTACTTGTAGCATGGATTGAGATATTACGCCATCGTGCATACTGATGATGCAGGTGCGAAGCACCTGCTGAGATGGAAGATGCAAGATGGGATCAATGGCAACTCGAATTCAAAACTGGAACTGCCGCTGCGCGGCTGACTCACGCCAAGACGCTAAGGCGCGAAGGGGGTGGGGTTGACCGAGGTCCCCTCGGTCTGTGCTATTCTCCACCAATGCTCCTCCGGTATTTTGTTTCTGGAGATATATCGTGAAACACGATGTATGTGCGTTCAAACCCGTGCCCGCTGTGCGGGTAAAGGGTTTTCGGCCCACGATACCTTGCGGTATGCCGGTTTTCAAGACCGGTGCATTCGACCACTCTGCCACCCCTCCGTGTTTGCAAAGCTCGTTGCGGCCGCGGGAAACTTCTATTAGTCTCCGGGATTTTGCAAGGATAGTTTCGCCTGTTTTTGTAAGTTTTATGCTCCGGAAACCAAGGTGTGAACACTCGATGGGCTCACTGACCGGTGGGATTGCTCTCGCTCCGCTCAAGCTGTGCAGAGTCGCAGAAATCCTCCTCCGGATTTCTGATCATAAAGAAGGCGTGATACACGCACTACGTGTGCGCTCGAACCGTTCTCGTCCCATTCATCCCATGAGGGCGAAATGAGCTTGATGATGAATACAAAAAAAGCCCCGCTAGTGCGGGGCTTATAAGCTAAACAAAGTGGCGGGATGGACGGGACTCGAACCCGCGACCTCCGGCGTGACAGGCCGGCGCTCTAACCAACTGAGCTACCACCCCTTTGCTTTGCTTGGGCGGGCGGAACTTAGTGAGCTTCTGGGCTGCTGGCAATCACTTTTTTCGTGAAAATGACCATTTTTATTCAATGCTTCAGCTAAGGGCCTGCACAGCCGCTTCCAAGCTGTCAACATCGTCGATGGAATGGACGCTCACTGATTTATCAATACGACCCATTAGCCCAGCTAGAACCTTGCCGGGGCCAAGCTCAAGGAAGGTGGTATGGCCATCTGCGATGAGTTTTTGCATCGAGGCTGTCCAGCGGACAGAACCGGTGACTTGTTGCTCAAGCATAGATTTGATGTCAGCAGTGTCCTTGACCTCGCGAGCCTCGAAGTTGCAGATTACAGGAATGGAGGGTTTCGAAAGGCTTACTCCAGCAAGAACTTCTGCAAGCTTGTCTTGTGCACTTTGCATCAAACGTGAGTGGTAGGCGCCTGCCACGTTTAGCTTCTTACCCATGCGGACACCACGCCCCTTTGCTTCAGCAACGGCTTTATCAATGCCTTCCTCATCACCCGAGAGAACAATTTGGCCGATGGTATTATAATTAGCGACGTCGACGTCACAGTCAGCGGCGAGTTGGGCTACGGCTTCTTCGCCACCTCCAATCATTGCAGCCATGGCGCCATTGGTGGCGTCACATGCTTCTTCCATGAATAAACCGCGTTGCTCGACAATCTTTAATCCAGTTTCAAAATCAAAAGTAGAGGCTAAGGTGTGAGCTGTGAATTCGCCCAGGGACAAACCCGCGGTCGCCACAGGAGTCAGCGAGGGAATTTTTTCCTTCAAGACCTCGAGGCATGCAAGGCCATGTAGAAAAAGTGCGGGTTGGCACTTTGAGGTCTTCGTTAATTCCTCATCGGGACCATTGAACATAATATCACTTAAGGAGTAGCCAAGTGCGGCGTCTGCCTTGGCGAACATATCTGCGACCATAGGGTAGGCATCCGCCAAATCTTTGCCCATGCCTACCTTCTGTGCTCCTTGGCCTGAAAATAATATTACAACGTTGCTCATGATGTTCTTTTTTTAGGTGACGGCTCGCTGATGCGCAAGCTCACATCTCATCTCGAAGAAAACTTATAAAATGAGGTGAAACTATTCTTGCAAAATTCCACCGTCTAAGGAAAGTTCCTCCCGACCGCAACATGCTTTGCAATCTAAGGAGGGGTGGCAGAGTGGTCGAATGCACCGGTCTTGAAAACCGGCGTGGCGCAAGTCACCGTGGGTTCGAATCCCACCCCCTCTGCCAGAGCCCGGCCCATCCATGGTGGGCCGGGCTCTGGCATTTAGGAGTAGGTCGAGAGGCCTTTGCGAGCGCAGCAAGCAAGGGTTTGAACGCACACGCAGTGCATGCATCATGCATTCCTTAAAGTCGGAAATCCGGAGGAGGATTTCTGCTCCATGGCATAGTCCCCGAGGGGACCTCGGTCAATCCCACCCCCTCTGCCAGAGCCGGCTGATCCTGTAGCCATACCGAGCACTTCGGCCTATCTAAATATACCGTCCGAAATTAATTCGAGCCCATCTGTGGATCTCGCATAAAGATAGATGTTAGTCTGCAAGACCTGATCATCATCTGTTCTTACATCAGCAATCTGCCGCTCATACTCATGCGGCTTTGGTGTGTTCGGTCCGCATGCCTCGTAATCGTCAAGAAGATCAAAGAGGTCTGCTGATGTGAGTTGGTAAATCTCTCCGTGAACAAGATCCGATGCCTCATCTGAGGCGACCACGGCTGGGTAATCCCAGATGCCACTCGAGTGGGGCACTCGATACATTTTACCCTGGAAAGTGCCGGCGCATAGCTTGGCTGAATGCTCTGCTAATGTGGTGGCAAATACATTGTCTGCATGACTCATCAGCGTGCCATAGACAAAAAGCAGCATAGCGTCATCACTCTGGTTCTTGATCATTGGGGCTTGTATGTTCAATCATCCTTCGTCGGCTGCATCAGCACAAAGGGGGATACGACTAGCGCAGTAAATGGCTGTGGGTTCTCCTGCCACCATTTGGCGTGAGGCTCAGACGGCTTGACCAGGTCACCGGATTTGAGCCAGCTCTCAACCTTGGCTTTGTCATCATCAGCAAGAGCTTGTCCAACTTCCGTAATTTCAAGAATGGGGTCCACATACATCAGAGCACCAGAGTCGAAATGGGGTTTGAGATATTCCCAATCCACTACTCCGGTATATTTCTCGAGTTTCTCAGGCGTGCCCTGGCTTTTATCTCCTAGCATACCATACTGCATGCTTTCGGACGAGGGAGTCGGTTCTTCGGTGTCTTCACTTGTCATGATTATTTGGTGGTGGCTTGGAAAGGTGTCGAAATTGCTACAAAACTTAAAAGCACGTCAACGACCGATTGTGATAATTACAAGCCGTGAGGATTGCAATTGTAACCGATACATACCTTCCCGATATCAACGGTGTGGCCATGACACTGGGGCGCTTTGCCAGCGAGTTGCGCAAACGTAAGCATCTTGTATATGTATCGCATACCGGAGATTCCAAAGACAAGGGGGAGAGTCTGATGAAGTCTGTGCCATTACCCGGTTACAGCGAGGTGCGTGTGGGTCTTCCCTGCAAGGGTAAGTTGGGTAGGCGCTGGATAAAAAAGCGCCCCGATGTGGTTTACGTCGCTACCGAGAGTCCGCTCGGTGTTTCTGCGATTAAGGCAGCTAACAAGCTTGGCATTCCCGTAGTTGCCGGTTTTCATACCAATTTCCACCATTATATGCAGGATTATCGCATGGGTAGGATGCGTCAGTCTGCAATGGCCTACCTGAGGCGGGTGCACGCTCAGGCTGACTGTACCGTGGTTCCCACCACGGAGGTGCGCAGCCAGCTCGCTGGTGAGGGCTTTATGGATGTCAGGGTGATTGGGCGAGGGGTTGATACCAAGTTGTTTTGCCCTTCCAAGCGCTGTGCCGAATTGAGGCTGTCATGGGGTGCGAGACCGGGGAGCAAGGTGGTTATGGTCGTCGGGCGTTTAGCAGCGGAAAAAAATCTGTCTCTGGCAATGCGAGCCTTCCTTGAGATGCAGGTGCGAGTACCGGACCTGTTGTGTGTTGTTGTGGGAGATGGTCCTCTCAGAGAGACGCTTTCTCATCAATACCGAAATGTTCAATTTGTTGGATCGAGGACTGGCGATGAACTAGCAAGACATTATGCCTCGGCGGATATTGTTCTCTTTCCCAGTGAGTCGGAGACTTTTGGTAACGTTCTTTTGGAGGGGATGGCAAGCGGAGCGGTTGTGGTTGCCTATGATTACGCAGCAGCTCGGCAGCATGTAATCCATGAAAAAAACGGTTTGCTGGCGCCTAAAGGGGATGAGCGGAAATTTATTGAAAGGGCCATCAAAGCTATCGATTTAGAGGGTGATGGTATGACCCGGGCTGCAACGGCTACTGCAAGACAGTTGAGCTGGGAGGCAATGGCAATCCAGCTGGAGTCATGTTTCAGTGATTTGCTATCACGGGCTGAGCCCATTGCGAGAAAATCAAAGGGTAAGAGGCAGCTGAAGGTGCGCACCCTGTTTTTGTCTGACATCCATCTAGGAACCGATGACAGCAAGTCAAGGGAGGTGATCGATGTGCTCAAGCGTGTACGCTGCAAGCGTATCGTGCTCAATGGTGATATCATTGACGGCTGGGCTCTCAGGCGTGGCAAAAAGTGGCGCAGTATCCATACTCGGGTAATCCGTGAATTGCTTAAGAAAATGGAAAAAGAGAAAACCGAGATTATTTACCTTCGAGGGAACCATGATGAATTCATGGAGAGGTTTTTACCCGTCAGCCTAGGCAAGTTACGTTGCGTTAAGGAGTTCATTCATCATTCCGCTTTAGGGAAGAAATATCTTGTTCTTCATGGTGATGGTTTTGATAGTGTGTCCACTAGTCACCGATGGGTTGCTAAGCTTGGAGCTGTGAGTTACGACTTCCTGTTAGGTGTTAACCGTATCTATAACCGTTACAGGCTTATGCGCGGAAAGGATTACTATTCGGTAAGCAAGGCGATTAAGGCGAGGGTGAAGTCCGCAGTAAATTTTGTCAGCAACTATGAGGATAAACTCGTTGAGCTTTCGCGTAAGCGTGGTTGTGAGGGAATCATCTGCGGTCACATTCACACCCCTGCTGATGAATTGAAAGACGGTATTCACTATCTCAACAGCGGCGACTGGGTGGAGACAATGAGCTGTATCGTTGAGGGAAATAAAGGGGATTTTTCCGTGCTCTACTATGAGGATATCCTTGAGCGCACGATGGAAAGGCCACTTCAGTCAAGTGGTCACGTCAGTCCGATTGCTTCACGGCATCCGGTCAGGACCAATGCGGAAGCGTTGATTTCTTAACTTGGAATTTGAGAGGTTGTCGCAGAGCTTGTTGGCCACTTTTTCATCAACGTCAACAAGTGAGTGGCGGTCAAAAAGCTGGATACGGCCGACGGAGTTATCTGGTATCTTACCCTCTCGATAGAACATGCCAAGTAAATCACTGGGTCGAACCCCTGCTGCTTTACCAAGGCTAACAAAGAGGGTTGCCATGCCCGCTTCTTTTTTACCTTGGCCTTGTTTGTCTCCACGCCGACCACGCTCACCTCGTCCGCCACGCTCGCCTCTTCCACCTCTGCGATCCTCGCCTTTTTCACGGCTGCGGCGAGCGCCACGATCTTTGTTGGGGTTGTAGTCGGGGCGGTCTTCGATAATTTCCTCACCCTCACGGCCAAGGGCTTCACGCAATAGTTCAAAAACTGAGGATGCAATGTCAGTAGCAGTATGCCCTTGATCTAATAATCGGTCGATATAGTGACGGTAGCTCCGGCTTACCTCTTTCTCTAGGCGTGATTGAACGAGCTCAAATAACTGGTCAGCGCGTTTGCCTTCAACCTCTTCTTGAGTCGGTATTTTTGCGCGTGTGATATGTTGCTTGGTATAGCGCTCAATACTTTGAAGGCGGTAGATATCACGGCCGAAGACAAAACTCACAGCGCGACCTTCACGGCCAGCGCGGCCTGTGCGTCCTATGCGGTGCACGTAATCCTCAGGGTCTTGCGGAATATCGTAGTTAAAGACTGCTTCCACATCATCGATATCCAGACCGCGTGCTGCGACGTCAGTGGCAATCAGGAGATCAAATTTACCGTCGCGGAATCGTTTGGTGGTGCGCTCACGTGCCTGTTGGCCAATGTCGCCGTGAAGTTTGTCTGCGGCGTAGCCTCGTGCGGTGAGCGCGTCCGTGCACTCATCGACACTGCGCTTGGTGTTACAGAAGATCACGGCTAGCCGCGGGCTGTCCATGTCGAGTAAGCGTGCCAGCACCTCAACCTTGGATCGGTTGCGCACCTCGTAGTATGTTTGAGTAACAGTGGAAACAGTTTTGGTCTGACCTTTAATTGCAATTTCCTCAGGATTATTACCAAATTTCTGAATCAGCTTTTGAACTTGCTTGTTCATGGTTGCTGAGAAGAACAATGTCTGGTGATCGGTTTTCATTGCCCCAAGTAAATCTTCCATGTCTTCACGAAAGCCCATGTCGAGCATGCGGTCTGCTTCGTCGAGAATAGCCAGTTTGATGGTATGTGGCTTTAAGGTTTTGCGGCGTAGGTGGTCAAGTAGTCGACCCGGTGTGCCTACAATAATATGAGCCCCACGCTTGAGCTGTGTGATCTGGCGATCGATCGGAGTGCCTCCGTAGACTGGCACAGCTCGCAGTCCTTTAAGATGACTTCCTAGGCGATGAACTTCTTCGCACACCTGAACACAGAGCTCTCTGGTGGGGGAGAGGATCAATACTTGTGCTTCGTCCGCATTAATATCAATCATTTGCAGTGCGGGCAGAGTGAAGGCCGCTGTTTTGCCTGAACCCGTTTCCGAGAGTCCAACGATGTCTCTACCCTCGAGTACTGGGGGAATGGCCCGCGCTTGAATGGGGGAGGGGCTTTCGAAGCCTAAGTCGTGGATCGCTTCGAGCAGCTCGTCGCGCAGGCCGAGCTTGGAAAATGGGACATCAGTCATGATAAATAGGTAGTGGAGAGCGAGCCTTAGGTGGGCTCAGAGGCATTGGCAATAGAAAAACGTCTCGGTGAGTAGCCAGTCTGCTCATCTTTTTGGGGAATGACACCTTTTGTGACTGGGTCATCATATCAATAAATGATCAACACAGGTGTTGACCTGCGGAATTTGGCACGCATAATCCCGCCCCGTTCTGCAAACGCAGGGCACATACAATCACTTATCAACACAACCATGGCTAATTACGCAATCAATGGATTTGGACGCATCGGACGCAATGTATTGCGCGCCCTTGTAGAGAATGGCGAACTTAAAAATGTCGTCGCCATCAACGACTTGACCGACAACAAACCCCTCGCTCACTTATTGAAGTATGACTCTTCTCAGGGCCGTGTTTCATACCCAGTCAGCTATGACGATGATTCGATCATTGTGGACGGTCATAAAATTCACGCAACTGCCGAGCGTGATCCAGCGGCACTTCCATGGGCGGCAATGAAGGTGGACGTTGTTCTCGAGTCGACAGGCTTCTTCTGCTCACGTGAGGGTGCCTCCAAGCACATCGAAGCTGGTGCCAAGAAGGTGCTTATTTCTGCACCCGCATCAGATCCTGATCTAACCATGTGTATCGGCATCAACGACGATCTTTATGATGCAGATAAGCACAACATTGTTTCAAATGCATCATGCACAACAAACTGCCTAGCACCTCTCGTTAAAGTTCTCAATGACAACTGGGGTGTTGAGAAGGGATTCATGAGCACTATCCACAGTTACACTGGTGACCAGAACCTTCTTGATGCACCACACAGCGACCTGCGCCGCTCGCGCTCTGCTGCCGTTAATATCGTACCATCTTCTACTGGCGCGGCTCGCGCTCTTGGTGAGGTTATTCCCGAAATGAAGGGCAAGCTTAACGGTGGTGCCTTCCGCGTGCCTACCCCCACTGGTTCACTCACCGACTTCACAGCGATCCTCAAGAGTGATGTTACTGTCGAGGAAGTAAATGCTGCTTTCAAAGCGGCTGCCGACGGCCCTATGAAGGGTGTACTTGAATATTCTGAAGACCCACTGGTTCTGCAGGACATTGTTAGCAACCCACACAGCTCCATCCTTGATTCCGACACCACCATGGTGCTTGAGGGTAATTTTGTGAAGGTCTGCTCATGGTATGACAACGAGTGGGGCTACTCCTGTCGTGCGGCTGATGGCTTGGCCATGCTTGGTGCAGGCTTCTAAGGCATAGAACTTATTTTAAGGGCGGGGGAAGAACGGCTTCCTCCGCCTTTTTTCTCCACGATTGAATTATCTATTAATCTGATATCCCATGGCTAAACTCAGTATTCGCGACCTCGATGTTAACGGCAAAGCCGTTTTGATGCGAGTTGACTTCAATGTGCCACTCAATGACGCAGGTGAAATCACCGATGACACTCGTATTGTATCCGCGCTCCCTAGTATTAAGCAATTACTCTCAGGTGGTGCGAAGCTCACATTATGTTCGCACCTGGGGCGCCCGAAGGATGAATCAGATTTGAAGTATTCACTGCGTCCAGCAGCTGTTCGCCTTGGCGAGCTGCTCGGTCAAGAGGTAGCTTTTGCTGAGAGTTGTATCAGTGAGCAGGCTAGTGCCGCTCGCTCTGGACTTCAAACGGGTGAGGTGATCCTGCTGGAAAACACCCGTTTCTATGCCGAGGAGAAGGCAAATGATGCAGCCTTTGCCAAGACTCTGGCTGGAGATGCACAAATCTTCGTCAATGACGCTTTTGGCACAGCCCACCGAGCACACGCCTCGACTGAGGGGGTAACCCACCACATCGGGCAGAGTGCAATGGGCTTTCTGATTGAGCGCGAGCTTGAGTTTCTGTGTGACAAGCTTGAGTCGCCAAGTAGCCCGTTTCTAGTAATTATGGGTGGAGCTAAGGTTAGTGATAAAATCGAGGTCATTACAGCTCTGCTCGAAAAGGCAGACACCTTTATCATCGGTGGAGCCATGGCTTACACCTTTCGTAAGGCTCAAGGCTATGCGGTAGGAGATTCACTCGTTGAGGATGACAAGCTGGATCTCGCGCTCGATATCTTAAAGAAGGCCGAGGAGCTTGGAACACGTTTCCTCTTGCCCGCGGATACTCGCATCACTCAAGAATTTAAGAATGGTGCCGAGACGAAAGTCACAGATGTCTACAGCAGTGGTGGTGAAATTCCAGCTGGTTGGGAGGGCATTGATATCGGTGATGTTGCTATTGATGAGTTCTGCGAAGTGATTGCTGATGCTGGAACCATTGTTTGGAACGGCCCTATGGGCGTTTTCGAGATCGACTCCTTCGAGGCTGGCACCAAAGCTGTCACCGCAGCGGTAGCCAAGAGCAATGCGCTATCCATTGTGGGTGGTGGTGATTCTGTGACAGCAGTCAAAAAGTATGGTCTCGCAGATCAAGTCTCATTTATATCTACTGGTGGCGGCGCCTCTCTCGAGCTTCTTGAGGGCAAGCAGCTTCCTGGTGTCACGGCATTGTCCGATGCCTAAATCAATATTCTCTTAACCACATTCAACAACTAATCCTATGCGCAAACCTATTATCGCAGCCAACTGGAAGATGAACATCGGCCCCAAAGAAGCCGAAGACTTTCTTTCTACTTTCGCCAGTCAACTCGACAACCTCACTGATGCAGCTGACGTTGTCATTGCTCCTCCATACGTCACAATTCCTGCGGCAGTGAGCGCACTTCACTCCAATTCTGCAGTATCCATTGCTTCTCAAAATGTGTCCGATCAGGACAGCGGCGCCTACACGGGTGAGATCAGCACCATGATGCTCAAGGAGCTTTTTGTTCGCTACGTTATCATTGGTCACAGTGAAAGGCGTACCCTCTACGGTGAGACCAATGCAGTGATCAATGCTAAGATCAAAAAAGCAAGAGCTGCTAACCTGAAGCCTATTTTCTGTATCGGTGAGACGCTTGATGAGCGCGAAGCGGGCAAGTTAGAGGACGTTCTTCGTAGTCAAATCACAGAAGGTTTGGCTGACATCGATGAGAAAGATATGAAGGAAATCGTTGTTGCTTATGAGCCAGTTTGGGCAATTGGCACTGGTGTTGTAGCAACGGTAGAACAAGCACAGGAAGCGCACGCTTTTGTTCGCTCTGTAATTGCTGATTTATACAGTGCTGAGCTCGCTGACAAAATTCGTATTCAGTATGGCGGTAGCATGAAGGCCGACAATGCGGGCGAGCTACTTGCTCAACCCGATATTGATGGCGGACTCGTTGGAGGCGCTAGTCTCGAGCCACAGAGCTTTTTGGAGCTCATTCGTGCAGCGGTAGCAGCTGGCTAGTCGCTCCTGCTATTATTTATTATCACAAAACAGAAGTTCCTCGCGGGGCTTCTGTTTTTTTGTGTCCAAGTATGGCTGTCTGAGATCGAGCTATTCGATGTGATTACCCGAGATTGATGACGCCATAATAAATCAGTGCCACGTAAATGATCTTGCAAGTGTAATGCAGGAATTGATCCGTGTTGAAACCAACCCATTTTTCACATTTCGCAGCATCTATGACCCAATGAAGCACAAACTCAATGAGGCCAAGAATGACTGATCCTGTGATTAGCCAGACAACACCACAGTGAATGATGGAGTGCGCGCTCATTGCGTGAAGCCAAACGCCTCGGGGGCTTTTGGTATTCACGTCTTCAGAGAGGTGCAAATTTCTATTTTTTGCTTGAGAGAGAAATACTCCTTGTAATGGAAAATCCGCCACAGCATGGCCGATGGCCAGTGCGAAAAATAGTGACAAAATACCCCCGAGGCAATGAACGTCGATGTTAAGTAATTCAATCATGAAGAGAATATTCGATCAATTGAGATTTTAGCGGGGGAAGGCCGGTATTTACGGCCGCCATAATTCTTGGTAAGACACTTCCATAGCGATGAGCTTGCCGTTCAAAAAGCGTATGCGCTTACTGAGCTCACCGACTAAGGCGACGAGAATATGTTCGCCCACTTCGGGATAAGCTTGAACGAAGGCCTCAAAATCTCGCCGAGTCGTTTTCCAGACCTGGGAAAACGCTTGCGAAGTGACGGAGGCACTGGCTGTGCCCGGATCAAAAAGGTTGATTTCTCCAATACTCTCACCCGCGCCAATGCGTGCAATGAGGGTGTGTTTGTTATCTTTGTTGGTGTGAACGTGAAGCAACCCAGATATAACGAAGTAGAGTGCATCTTGCTGTTTGCCCTCTTCGATGAGAAGCTGGCCCTCGCGAACTGGTATAAATTCGCCGTAACTGCTCAGTGCAATGCGATCTTGTTCGCTGATGCCTGAGAGAAGGCCTGAGGCAGGAAGGAGTGGTGAATTAAATTCTTCGCTCATAATAAGTAATAAGGTTATATTAAATATATCGGTTTGATAGGGGAAGTAAATTCACGATTACTTTTTGCTTTGCAATTTGCCAGCCATGATTTATTGTTCCAGAGAACACTGTTCATATATTCACTCTTTTGAGCCGTGAGCCCCGCGAGTGCAGATTCAAGACAGCAACATCAGAGCGATCGCACTGTGGTATCAATCAACAACTTGCTCAGCTAATTGAGCATGTAATCATAGTAATTCTGCAACACCAACCCAGACCCAGACCCAGACCAACACCATGTCCAACACCATGTCCAACACCATGTCCAACACCATGTCCAACACCATGTCCAACATCCAACTCACCAATCGCCAACAAGAGGTATTAGACTACCTTAAAGAAACACACCGAGTCGAAGGCTATATGCCATCAACCCGTGATATTCAGCGTCATTTTAATTTCGCAAGCCAGACGGCTGCGATCAGCCACCTGAGAGCTCTTGAGAAAAAAGGGGTGATCGTTCGCAAGGCAAACAAAGCATGTGGTATTGGCTTTCCTGAGGAGATGGAGCGTGAGGAAATCGTGGATATTCCTGTCTATGGCAGCATAGCCGCAGGTATGGCACAGGATGTTGATGCCGAGAAAGAAGGATGCCTTTCAATTGATATACGCTCGCTGGGATTACGTGGCAATCCACGCACCTTCGCTCTCAAAGTACGAGGCGATTCGATGATCGATGCTCATATTTGCGATGGTGATACAGTAGTTCTCGAATTCCGCGAGCCGCGCAAGGGGGACGTGGTTGCGGCGCTCATTGATGGTGAAACAACTCTCAAAAGATACGTGATAGAGAATGGTAAACCTTATCTACATGCGGAGAATGAAAATTACCCTGATCTGGTGCCAGCTCACGAATTGGTGATCCAGGGGGTGCTCGTTGCTCTGCTGAGGTCTGCGGCCTAGTGTCATTTGCCATCGAGGTCGTGATGGTCGGAACGCACCATAGCCTGTGGAAGCTGGCAAGAGACTGACTCCGTTACAAATTTTAAGCTGATGAATGCGAGTGTTATTTTGGCATCTGGATCTCCTCGTCGGCGTGAAATGCTTGGTAAGGCGGGGCTCGAATTTGAGGTGATTCCTTCGCCTGCGGAAGAGTTACATGATGAATCAATGCCTTTGGATTTGCTGTGTGAGGAAAATGCTAAATTGAAAGCCCTAGCTGTTTCCCGTGACCACTTAGATGCTACGGTCATCGGTGCTGACACTCTTGTTTACATCGATCAAACGCCACTTGGTAAGCCTCGGAGTAAGGAAGAGGCTATAGCCACACTGGAGCGGCTTTCTGGCAGGAGACATCAAGTCTGCACTGGAGTTTGTATTATCCGCTCCGGCGAGATGCATAGTTTTCATGTGATCACTGAGGTTGTTTTTAAAACGCTAAGTGGTGATATCATCCGCGACTACCTGTCTAAGGTCAATGTGATGGATAAAGCCGGTTCATATGCTATTCAGGAGCATGGAGATATGATCATCGAAGAAGTTCAGGGAGACTATGACAATGTTGTCGGCCTGCCTGTTAAAGAGACCTTGGCAAGGCTGGACTGATTTTGTGAATTAGCTGTTGGCGGCTCTGACCACTCAATTGAATCTTGTCATGGCTTCAGCCAAGCGAGGAACTCTTTGTTGCCCTCGGTCCCTTTGATGGGGGAGTCGATGCAATCAATCCATTGGTGGTTCAGCTCCTCGGTGACGAACTTGTAAATTTTATCAACGGCACGTTGATGGAGAGAGGGATCTCTTACAATTCCGCCTTTGCTGATATCTTCACGATCGAGTTCAAACTGTGGTTTGATGAGGCAGATGATTTGGCCGTTAGGCTTCAAGGTAGCAAACATCGGGGGTAGTATTTTTGTCAGAGAGATGAATGATACATCGGTAACGGCTAAATCAATCGGATCTCCGATATCATCCGCTGTCATATGGCGGGCATTAAATTTTTCTTTTACAATTACTCGCGGGTCATTGCGAAGTTTCCAGACAAGCTGATTCGTGCCGACATCAACTGCATGCACCTTACAGGCTCCGCGCTGGAGTAAGCAGTCGGTAAAACCTCCCGTAGACGCTCCGACATCGAGACAGGTCATGCCCGATGGATTAATGTTGAAGGTGTCTAGGGCACCCTCAATTTTTAGTCCGCCACGACCGACATATTTTGGTTTTTCTTTGATGCTTAAGTCAGCATCAAAGCTCAACTTGGTACTAGGTTTGGCTACTACCACGGTTCCAGTGCTGACTTCTCCGGCAAGAATGAGTCGCTTGGCTTGCTCGCGTGAGTCACAGAGACCTCGAGTGACAAGTAGAGCGTCGGCACGTTCCTTTGCTGGCATAGGCGCGATGCTAGCGTATTATGTGGATATAAAAAAGCCAAACAGAGGCATAAAAAACCGTCTGACCCGTGTGAGTCAGACGGTATAAATCATATCAGTCCGGATGACTTATTCGGCCGCTGGGGCGGCTTCGTTAGCAGCAGGTGCGTCCGCGGCAGCAGGTGCTTCAGGCGCTGCGTCCAGTTGCTCAGCCTCAGACTTGTCATTTTGGCTTCCGAAACGCTTAAACACTTTTTCGTGCTCTGCCATGCGCATGCCAAAATTCTGTAGTGCTGGAATGAGAATGCCGGCGACCTCTTGGTTAGACATGATCTGTCCCGCAGCTTGCATCTTTTGTTTGATGGCGTTGCTTGCATTTTTCATCTTCTCGTCAACAGCTATGTTTGCGGCTTCGTCAGGCGTTTCTATTTTGTCAAGGCGAGCCGCGATAGCGCCGATTGCATCTCCAATTACATCGAGATTGGCAATGGCTGCGTTGGCTGTCGTGGTATCTTTCACGGAGAGAACGGTCTCGGCATATTGATTGAGCTGAACAATGAGTTCGTCGGTGAGGCTGTCCAAGGTGTCTTGGCTTTTCTGTACTTCTGTGCTGGGTGCTTCGGTGCCAGCTCCGGCTTCTGCGTCTTTCTTTTCCCCGCATGAGGTGAAAAAGATGGACGTGCTTGCAAAAG
>CBFHPA010000017.1:0-45114 GCA_965657565.1 Oceaniferula sp. | reverse complement strand
TTCATAGTTCAGTTTGTCTGGAGAATGAGGGTCTGCACCGCAGGCCCTCATTTTTTGCTATGGCGGTGACCACTAGCGTGAGAATAACCGCTTAAGTAGATTTTATTTTTTCCTTTTGAGTAAATCAAAAGTCGTGCCGCAATACATACAGCGCCAGCGCTGAAAGAATGTGGTAGTGAGGATGGCAGTGGTGCCATGATTGAGTGGAGTGATCCGATAGGCCTTGCCGTGTTTGTGAGCCAAGTTGTCTAAATAGGGTGTCGACTTGCAGAGCGGGCAGAGTGTTGATCTGCGCCTCATATATGAAATCAGCCATGAGATAATACAGGCAACAAGGCATGCAATAAGTATCTCAGCCGAACGTTTTTTGAGACCAGGATCAGCGTAGAAAAACACCACGACAGCAGTGATCAATGCCGCAATGCTAAGATAAAAAACGAGAGTAAATAATACCGCTACAATAAATTTCTTCTTGTAAGGAACGGATCGCGCTCTCGTGTCAGCAGAAGGTCTGTAGATATGTTTACCGAACGACTTATGCTTACGGTGACGAGCACTCCGAGTGGTGTGGTCCGGATCAGGCATAAGTCGTTTTCTTGGCCCTTGCTAGATTACAGCAAGGGAGCAATGACAAGGCTAACAATCGCCATGACATTGATGAGGATGTTCATCGAGGGACCAGAGGTGTCCTTGAAGGGATCTCCAACCGTGTCACCGACGACGCAGCCTTTGTGGGTTTCGGAATTTTTGCCACCATGGTGACCGTCCTCTACATATTTCTTCGCATTGTCCCAAGCTCCTCCAGCGTTAGACATAAAGAGTGCCATGAGGATACAGCCGAGCAGCGCTCCACAGAGTGTACCTGTAAGTGCGATGGCTCCGACGCCAAATGCATTGAAGCCAAAGCCAACGGCGATGGGCGTGCCGACGGCAAGCAGGGCTGGCATGACCATGCGCTTAGTTGCTGCTCGGGTGGCGATGTCTACGCATTTATCAGAATCGGGCTCACCAGTGCCTTCGAGTAGGCCTGGAATTTCACGGAATTGACGGCGGATTTCGTTGATCATTTCGAAGGCTGCTTTGCCGACTGCATCCATGGTGATGGCTCCATTAAGGAAAGGCACTACACCGCCAATAAATAGGCCGACAAAGAACGTGCGCAGTACGGCTTCGTCCTTGAAATTAAAGTCTGTAATATGTGCTTTTTGGATAAAGGCGGTGATCAGGGCGAGTGCAGCAAGACCAGCGGCACCGATGGCAAAACCCTTACCAATGGCTGCGGTGGTGTTGCCCACAGCATCTAGGCCGTCGGTGATTTTGCGGGTTTCAGGGCCCATGGCGCTCATTTCAGCGATGCCACCTGCGTTGTCAGCAACTGGCCCGTAGGCATCGATGGCCATAGTAATGCCGACCGTGCCAAGCATTCCGACTGCTGCCATGCCGACGCCGAGTAGACCAGCAAACTCGTAGGAAACAAAGATGATGGCTGCGAGTGTGAGCATGGGAATGGCGACAGATTTGAGCCCGACAGATAGACCTGTGATCATCACGGTTGCCACACCAGTTTCTCCGGACTTGGCGATGTCGCGTACGGGTTTTCCACCCGTGTAATATTCGGTCACAAGACCGATGATGATGCCGCCCACGGCTCCACAGAGTACGGCTGCTGCGATATTACTGCTGACCCCTAAGGTGTTGCATAATCCAAATGCTCCACCGATGAAGATAACGGCTGAGCCAATGGTTCCGATGCGCAGTGCGCTGGCGGGGTCTTTGGCGGCCATGATTTTAACAAGAAGAATGCCTAGGATTGAGCAAAGTAGTCCCATCGTCGTGAGGGCGAGAGGCATGTGCATGAGAGTCTCCTTGCTGGCTCCATAAGCAACAATGGCGCTAGGATCGGCAACATTCAAGTTGGCGGCCATGGCGGCAACAATGGCTACACAGGCGATCTGAGCTCCGCAGTATGATTCAAAGATGTCTGATCCCATGCCAGCAACGTCACCTACATTGTCGCCCACGTTGTCTGCGATGACACCCGGGTTGCGTGGATCATCCTCGGGGATGCCAGCCTCGACTTTTCCGACAAGGTCGGCACCTACGTCAGCAGCTTTGGTGAAGATACCTCCACCAACACGATAGAATAAAGCAACGAGTGATGCGCCCATGGCAAATCCTTCCATGATTTCGGCGACGGCGTGATTGTCTCTGTAAAAGTAGTAAACGCCTCCCAGTCCGATGAGACCCATGGACGCAACGGTGAGGCCCATGACCGAGCCACCGAAGAATGCAACGCTGAGTGCGTCGGCTTGGCCGTTGTCGCGCGCAGCTAATGTGGTGCGAACATTGGCGCGGGTTGCGGTGAACATGCCCACGAAACCTGCAAAAGATGAGGCGAGGCAGCCCAAGAAGAATGCGAGCGATTGCTGCTTGCCGTATTCGGCTTTCTGGAAAAAGAAGAGCAGACCACCAATGATGATCGCAAATAGGGAAATGAGCACGAATTCACGGCGCATGAACACCATCGCACCTCTATGGATTTGATCTGCAATCTCTTTAACCTTACCGTCACCGCCTGAGCGTTTCAGAATAGTGGCAAGAATGAGGAATGCGACGACGAGACCAGCGAGGCCCGCAAAAGGAGTGATAATAGGATTCATGTTGTATTGGATCTATTTGTTGGTTGGTTATCAGTTTATTAAGGATTCTAATAACAAAATAAAAAGCGGGGAATAAAACCCCGCTTGGAATAGTTGGTGAGCATAGGAAAAGATTACGCTCTGGCAAGAAAAAGATATGTATTATGATTGGTTTTTACCCCTTAAACGCCTTTTTTCTATGCTTTCTACTACTTTAAGCGCCTTCTCATGACATTTGGAGCTATCTTCGCGTTATTTGCCAAGCAGGCGTCTAACTTGATCAAGCAGATTTTCAGCCACGGGCCGAGTCTCGGTTTTGTTCTTGATGTGGCGCTTTGAATAGGTGGATTTGGGCTTTTCGGGTTTGGTAGACAGAAGCTTTTGGATGGTGTCTGATGGGATAATGTAGGTTTTGATACGGCTTCCACGTGCGATGGTAATGCCGGCAAACTGCCCGTCCAGATTAGTCACAGGAGCACCAGTGTCCCGTGGGTGAATGGGCATATCAGACTGCACTACTTTGGGGAAATCAGTTCGAATGTGACTCGGGATAGCCCCCATGCTTTCCATGATAGACATGCGCTCTTGGGGAATACGGCGAATCGCTGAGTTCTCAGAGAGGGAGCCCAGTTCGATGTTGGCTTTTCTGCGGTGTTCACCACGTTGGTAGGTGACGGTGATACTGGATCCAGGTTGTAATCTCTGCAGCAGGGTTCTCATTTCCATGGCTCCCGAGAGGTATTCTTGACCCACCGCTAGAATAATGTCGCCTTCGCGAAGCCCCGCTTTAGCTGCCGCAGATCCAGGCATTATTTTTTTCAGTGGCACTCCTTTTTCTTGTTTGTCGAAATCCATCATGACACCGAGGTAGGCTTTGTCCCCATCTCTCAGACTACGCGCTCCAACACTGACCACGCCTACACTTTCAACTTCGCCATCGGGACCGGCGAGCATCAAGAAGCTTCCGAGGCTTGTGGCTACTTGCTCTTCTATTTTGATAGCTTTGAGTTGAGCGGCGTTGTTTGCACAGTTGAGTACGGCGAGATCATGATCAGGATAAATTCCGGCTACGCTAGCTGCCAGAGCTTTGCCGCTCGGGGTGACTATGACGATCTTGTGTCTTTGCATATTTTGCACCTCACTCCATTTGGTTAGGATGACTGGCTGAGGAAATATTTCTGACATCACTACCGTGCCGTAGCAGATTTTGTTGCCTTGGTTATAGAGTGTAACCGTGCTCTCAGCCGCTTGTGCTACACTGGATGTGGATGCCCTGTAAAAGCTGGCAGCTTGATTGCTGAGCTCTTTTCTCTCATGTCGTGAGAGTCCAGCTAGGGGGTCAGGCATACGATGTCTATCCTGAGCAAAAGCTTCTAATGACAAACCGAGCCATATAGACATGTGGAGTAAAGATCGTATGTTACTCATGATAATGGGCTAATGGGCTAATGGGGTGAGAATAGTGTGATTTTGATCTGTGAATCTGCTAGCGATTGTCCTCTGAAAATATATCTCCACGGCGACCGAGGGTAATATCGCGAGAGAGTTCATTTTGACCACGTAAGAAATGTATTTTGATGCTGTCATTGGGTGCATATTGGGCAATCACGATATGGAGAGTTCTCAGATCTAGTGTAGGTTTGTCCTCTATTTGCCTGATGACATCTCCAGCTCTCAGCCCCCCCTTGCTGGCGGGTCCACCCTTAAAAACACGCCTAACTCGAACCCCTGCATTTGTGGGCATGCCAGTAATGATGCCAATGACTGGTGCATCAGGATTATCTAGCAAGGAATTGTCGCCCAGACTTCCCCATGTTTTTCCATTTTTTAGCTTATCCCAATCTTGCAATACTCCCGTGATGCTTGCGTGATTATTGGATGAGAGTGATTCACCAATGGAGGAGTGGATACCGACGATGTTTCCCTTGAGGTTAAAGAGCGGGCCGCCGCTGTCGCCGCCGATTAGCGTGCAGTCGGTGCTAATGAACTGGTCTACACCGCGGGCGATCACCCGACCAAAACGCACAGGAGGTGTGCGAACCGGATCGTAGCCACCAGCATGACCTAGTGCGATGACGAGGTCTCCCGTTGCCAGTTTTTTAGAGTTCCCCAATGTAATATGAGGCCATCCCAAGCCCGGTGTGGGGTCGAGAATTTGCACCATGGCAGTGTCTCGTGTGTAGTTCGCGCCCAATACTTTACCTTTCGCTTGTTTGCCATTTGGGAAAATGACAGTCATCTCATCAGAGCCGCGCACGACATGGCCAGCGGTCAATATAAGCCCGTCTTTGCTTACGACCACACCACTGCCTGATGCTCCATTTTTCATTGAGAAAAGAGAGATGGTGGCGGGCAGTGCTTTCTGAACCACCGCGGTGACTTTTTTCTCCAAGGATTTGAGCTGAGAGATGTCTTGTGGGCTGGGCACAGCCTGCAGTGGAGAGCATGTCATGGCTCCCACCAACACTCCGACACAAATGAATGATGCTGTGAGTGATGATTTCATGAGAACAGATTGAGAATGTGCGAATATCAATTTATTAGACGATTCAATACGAGAAGCGTTGCATAAACTGTTCTTTGTGTCACAAATTTTGGAGTCAGGCTAGCTTGTGCAGGCTCGCTGAGTTATTATAGCTGCGTTAGCAGACCGCGAAAGCACTAAACTATGGCAGCAAAAAAAACCAATTCGGGATCTCGTTCAGGCCGCAGACGTGCTTCTGCTACAAGGTCTGGGCGAAAAAAAGCAGCGCCCAGGCGCCGAGCGACAAAGAAAAAATCAAATCATCGCCAGTCGTCCCGCCGCAATCGAGGTTGCCTGATGATGATTTGGTGTTGGCCTTTCGGACTGGTTGATCGCTTTACCCAAGATTGGAATTTTCTCATGAAATGGCCAGCCAGAGCCGTTGGTTACTTGGGGGTTTTGATGATGACCTTTTTGATGGTCGTGGCGGTTATTTATGGTGCTCGATCATTGCGGTATAACCTAGATAAGGTTGCGGAGATGCCCGCAAGAACGGTGGTCTATGCCAGAGATGGTCGCAGTGAGATCGGGCGCCTGCATGGTGACAACCGATACCTTGTTCGCTATGATCAAGTGGCTGAGGAATTTAAAGACGCTCTGATATCACGCGAGGATGCGCGTTTTTACAGTCATTTTGGCGTCGACATCAAGGGCGTCATCAGAGCAACAGTGGAGAATATTAAGCGACGTCGTTTTGCCCAAGGAGCCTCTACTATCAGCATTCAGTTAGCTGAGAATACATGGTTTCCGCCCGACTCAGGCAAGAAAAAGTCATCGTTACAGCTGATTGATCAAAAGCTTCTTGAAATGGCATTGGCATGGAGAATCGAGAGAAGCTACGATAAGTCCAAGATATTGGAGCACTACATGAATCGTATTTTCTGGGGGCATTCAATACGTGGCGTCGAATCAGCATCTCGAACTTACTTTGAGAAGCCAGCAAGTCGCTTGACCCTCTCCGAGGCTGCTATGTTGGCTGGTATTATCAGAGGGCCGAATGCTTTCTCTCCTTTTAAGAATATCGAAGCTGCTACGCGTGAGCGAGATGTTACCCTTGGTCGAATGGTGAACTATGGACACATCACCGAAGAGCAAGCTGAGGTAGCAAAACGACAGGAGTTGGTTGTCAGGCCTGATTATCGGCGGGTTGTGCTCGATAGTTATGTGATGGATGCGGTACGCCGTGAGTTAGACCGCATTCTTGAAGAGCATAACATAGAGTATGGTGGGCTTACTGTGATAACAACGGTCGATCATACCATTCAGCGTGCGGCCGAGCTCTCGCTCGAGCGCAATCTTGCAAGGGTGGAGCGCACTCCGGGATACTGGCATCAAACGCGTAAGATGTGGCAAAATTTACCTTCAGAAAAACGTGGAAGGCCAGCATACGTGCAAGGTGCCTGTGTTGTGATCGAAAACCGCACGGGTGCAGTTTTGTCTGTGGTGGGCGGTAGGGATGCCAATGAGTCCAAATACAACCGAGCAATTCAGGCCAAACGTCAAATTGGATCCTTGTTCAAACCTTTTGTCTACCTTGCGGCATTTAACCGAGGCCTGATGCCAAAGACTTGGATTCCTGATGGGCCGATTCGGCCTGGTGAAATCGATGGAGCGCCTCGCTCATGGTCTCCGGCAAACTCAGATGGCAAATTTGGCGATTTTATTACTGCCGAAGATGCTCTCGTGAGGTCTCGAAATACTTCCTCTGTGAGGGTTGGCAATTTTGCAGGGCTCAAAGGGGTCAATCAGACGGCTGTCGACGTTGGTTTTATTCAGGGTATTCCCAGTAATCCATCAAGTTACCTTGGTACCTGGGAGGCGACTCCGTGGCAAGTGGCAAGCGCCTACACCGTTTTCCCAAACAATGGAGAATGGTATCGACCTTATATTATTCAGGAAATACGCAATGCCTCAGGCGAGCGAGTTTATCCAGGTAAGGGGGATTCGGGTAAGCTGGTTATCAATGCTGCGGTTCCGGGTGCGACTTGGAGTGTATCTAATACGTTGCAGCAAGTTGTTGATCGTGGCACAGGCAACCGAGTCAGAATGTTAGGTTATAAGGCGCCATGCGCTGGCAAGACGGGAACGACCGACGATTACAAAGATGCGTGGTTTGCAGGCTATACGGGCACGCTTACATGTGCTGTTTGGGTGGGAATGGATCGGCCTAAAAAAATCATCAATCGAGGTTATGGCTCGACCCTAGCCGCGCCGATCTGGACCGATGTCATGAAGACCGCGGGTCAACTCGGCTATCCAACACCCAAATTTAGCCCCTTCCAACTCAGACAGGCTGATTTATGCCGCTGGTCAGCAAAGCGGGCTACGCGTGGTTGTGATTCTCATAGGGCGACCTATAGGGCATACGTTCCTGCCGATATGTTGCCGGCCGATAATGATTTTTGCACGGTTCATCCTCTGCGAGCTGTTGCACCCTCGCGTTTGAGGAGGTAGAATCTCAAACAGAGCCCGCATTTGTCGGGTGCAATTTTCCAACAATGATAGACGTTCTCATTCATTCACCATTCCCCCAAGAGACTGGGCAGGGGAATTCGGTGACTGCTGAGCGGTTGCTAATGGTATTGAGTGGCGCTGGTATTGAGGCGGAAATAGAAACGGTAAATTATCAAGATGCCGCGGACGCAAAATGTCTGGTCGCTCTCAACGCTTGGCGAAGTGCGAGCGTCGTGGCTGAGTTTGACCGAGAGCATCCTAATCGTCAGATCGTGGTAGTGGTGACGGGGTCAGATATCAATCACCCCGAGATGAAAAATGAAAGCTCAGACACAAGGATAACCATGGAGCGGGCCGACATGCTCGTGACACTACATGATGCTGATCTAAGAGTGCTTCCAGAGAGGCTACAGCAGAAATCAGTAAGCATTTATCCGAGTGTGAGCTTGCCGGCGGATCTAGGACACAGAGCATTGCGGGAAGGTTGCTTTGATGTCGTGATGGCAGGCAATCTGCGACCTGTCAAAAATCCACAACTTGCTGTGAAGATTGCGGCTCTACTTCCAGATGATTCGCCTATTTTGATCAGTAGCTACGGTGATGCATCGGCGCAGTTGGCAAGTGAAATGTCTCGCGCGAATAGTCAATGTAGGCACTTCAAGTGGTTGGGGAAATTAGATCATGCCAGTTTGATCGAGAAAATGGCATCATCGCATGTGTTGTTGAATACCTCGACAGTAGAGGGTGGGGCTAATGCGATTTGCGAAGCTGTGACTATGGGCTTGCCTGTCATTGCCAGTAATATCAGGGGTAATGTTGGGATGCTTGGTGAGGATTATCCGGGCCTGTTCACCAGTGAGAGTGCGCGGGCTGGCCTTGAGCTTTTGCAGCGTTGTGCAGAAGAACCGCCCTTCTATGAGCTTCTGAAAAAGCGGATTTCTGAGCGTGCTTCGTTATTTGATTTTAATGAAGAATCATCAGCTTGGATTGATTTGATTCAATCACGCTTAGTACTGTAGCGCCTACGTGCTTTACTTGTAGACGATCTTTCCTTATCAGCACGACCGCGTTATTTGAACCGATGATAGCGCATTTACCTTTTTACCATTTCTAAGATGACTGCTTCAGAGATTCGTCAGAGCTTCCTTGATTTTTTTAAGGAAAAGCAACATAGCATTGTGCCCTCAGCTTCGTTGATGCCACAAAGCCCAGGGCTGCTATTTACCAATGCCGGGATGAATCAGTTTGTGCCTTATTTCTTAGGGACAGACAAGGCCCCCTATGATCCAGCTCGTGCAGCAGATACACAAAAATGCATTCGTGCCGGAGGTAAGCATAACGATCTCGAGGATGTTGGCTATGATACTTACCACCACACCATGTTTGAGATGTTGGGTAATTGGTCATTCGGTGACTACTTTAAAAAAGAGGCTATTGAGTGGGCTTGGGAGCTCGTGGTTGAGCGCTGGGGTTTTCCCGCCGATCGCCTCTATGCCACTGTTTACATGCCTGGTGAAGGTGATCCAGGGCACTTTGATCAGGAGGCTTATGATTTTTGGGCAGCTTTGTTTGAGGCCAAGGGTTTGGACCCAAATCGTCAGATCGTTAATGGTAACGTCAAAGATAATTTTTGGATGATGGGTGAGACTGGCCCCTGCGGCCCATGCTCTGAACTACACGTAGACCTGACGCCGAATGGCGATACGGATGGCAAACTCGTCAATATGGATTCTGATCTCTGTATTGAGATCTGGAACTTGGTTTTCATCCAATATAATGCTGAGGCTGATGGCTCTTTTCGCGATTTGCCTGCTAAGCATGTTGACACTGGTATGGGTTTTGAGCGTGCGGTTTCGATTTACCAAGGAACGAATGGCTTTGAAGATTTCTCTAAGAAGCCGACCAATTATGCTACAGATGCTTTTCAGCCTATCTTCCGAAAGCTTGAGCAGCTAAGTGGAAAAACCTACCATGATATCTACCCTGAATCAGTGGACGCAGATAAGTCTGCTTTGACGCCAGAGCTCAAGGAGGCCATTGCCTTTCGAGTGATTGCCGATCACATACGTACATTGTCTTTCTCCTTAGCAGATGGTATTTTGCTGGGAAATACGGGCCGCAACTACGTGCTTCGCCGAATCTTGCGTCGCGCCGTGCGTTACGGTCGCACACTTGGATTCTCTGGAAACAAGCCATTTTTGCCCGAGCTTGTTGATACCCTCGTGGATCAATTGCAGGAAGTTTTTCCAGAGCTCAAAAAACGACAACAGGCTATTAAAGAGAACCTGCAGCGAGAAGAGGCTAGCTTCAATGAAACGCTAGATCGTGGCTTGGCAAAGTTTGAGGAAAAGGTTGCCGAAGGTGGCAAGGCACTCGATGGTGCCTTTGCATTTCAACTTTACGACACCTTTGGCTTTCCGATTGATCTTACCGAGTTGCTCTGCGCTGAGCGTGGTTTGACGGTAGATATGGCGAAGTTCGAGCAGCTTATGGAGGAACAGCGGGAGAAGGGCCGAGCAGCTCAGACCAAGGAGCTCATCCGCGCTGCAGATATTGCCACTGATGCAACAACGACCTTTACTGGGTTTGAGGAAGATGTCACTGAGGCTAATGTATTAGAGATTCACCGGCAGGATGACTGCCTTCTTGTCATTACAGATAAGACCCCGCTCTATGTGGAAATGGGTGGCCAACTGGGTGATCAAGGAACACTCACGCACGATGGTAATGTGTATCCGATCTCTGCGGTGCAACAGTTGGCAAATGCGCGTGCTCATGTGCTTGAGCTTGAGGCTAAAATTGATGTGGGTGACTCCGTCATTCTGAGTTTGGAAACAGAGCGTCGCCGTCCTATTGAAGCCCATCATACAGCTACACATTTGCTTCATCTGGCTCTCCATGAGGTTGTATCTGAGGATGCCTCTCAACAGGGTTCACTGGTGAGTCGTACAAGACTACGTTTTGACTTTAACTCAGGTGCGGTGAACGCAGCAAATTTAGAAAAAATCGAAGCCATGGTAAATGGCTGGATCAGCTCAGGAGATACGGTCTCATGGACTGAGGTTGCGCACGTAGATGTCCAAGGGCGTAAGGATATCCAGCAGTTCTTCGGTGATAAGTATGGTGACGTCGTGCGCGTCGTTCAAGTCGGTGGAAGTGCCGGTGATTTAAATGGATACTCGATGGAGCTTTGTGGAGGTGCCCACGTAAGCAATACCAAGGACATTGGCATTTTTAAAATCAAGTCAGAGGGAGCAATTGCTTCAGGAATTCGCAGAATTGAAGCGGTGTGTGGCAGTGCAGCTTGGCAGTGGATGGGTGAGGAGGTCGAAAAAAGCGCCGCACAGGAAAAAGATTTTCGTGCTAAGCTGAGCAAGGCTAATGAGGCATTACAGGCAATCGGTCAGGAGCCAGTGCAACACACTGAGTTTCCACACATCATGGGAGCACTTCTAGTGGAAGGAGGAGATTTCGAGCAAATAAATGCCACCTTTAAGCATTATCATCAGCACATTGAGTCGTTGCGTGAAGCTGGAGTGACTGCGGAGAAGCAGTTGAAAAAAGCTCAAGCTGGCGCTGCAGCTAAAATGGCGGATGAGGCACTCGTCACACTTTTGCAAAGCGGAGAAAACTTTGCCGAGTTGTTTGAAGGGCCAGCTAATTTACTACAGGAATTACTCAATGGCTTGAAGAAAAAACAATTCGCAGGGGCGGCTTTTCTTGTTGTTAATGACGGACAACGTTTACACCTTGGGGCTTACTGTGGGCAGGAGGCTCAATCAGCAGGTAAGATGGCAGGTAAGCTGATCCAAGAGCTGGGACCTATTGCCGGAGGCAAGGGAGGTGGGAAACCTGACATGGCCCGAGGTGCTGCGCCTGAGTTGGACAAGTCGGAGGAAGTGCTTCTAGCAGCTCGCAAGCTGATTTAGCAATCGGCACAAAGACGAAGCTTAGCCAAATAAGCCCTGCATCGGCTTGCCGTCGCTGCCGCCCATGCGGAAGGGGCGTTTGGAGGGTGAGGTGATGACTTTATCGTGAGCTAAGCCCATGGCGTAGGCAATAGTAGCATTGAAGTCTTGGGCAGTTGTTTTGTCTGTCGTGACTCGGGAACCATGATCGTCGGTACTACCAAATGCTTGGCCACCCACGATACCACCACCTGCCATAAGTGAGGAAAAGGCCTTGGGGTAATGGTTGCGCCCTGCATTGGTTTTGACTTCGGGAGTGCGTCCAAATTCCGTGCCCACTACAACTAGCGTGCTATCCAGAAGGCCCATGAGCTCTAGGTCCTTGAGCAAGGCTGAGAGAGCTTTGTCCAGCACCGGTATTTTCTCCTCCATCTGGTTGAAGTTGTCCGAGTGCCAGTCAAAGCCACCATACTCAACTTCGATGAAACGCACGCCACGCTCGACAAGTCGGCGTGCCAGTAGCACTCCTTTGGAGAACGCTTGGGAGCCATAGAGCAGATGGGTTTCCTTACTCTCATTACTCAAGTCAAAGGCTTCAAGGTCTTTGCTCTTCATCAAGCGAACAGATGCGTCGAAGGCTTCATTGTAGTCACGAACGTTTTTCTGCTTGTTGGCGTATCGGGCATCAAACTCAGCATCGAGTTGTTTGCGGAGCACAAGCTGTTGATTAAACTGCTGCTCGCTGATCTGATTGCGCTCGCAATTTTGCAATCCAGCGGATGCATTTCCTAAAGGCAGGGGAGCATGTGATGCTTCCATAAAACCTGCTCCAGGGTGGCTGCTACTACAATTCACCGTAACAAAAGGTGGTAGTTCACCACTCTGGTCTCCTGATAGCTTACTGGTCCATGAGCCGGTTGACGGGTGGACAATACTTGATCGTTTAGTGTATCCAGTACGCATATAGTATCGCCCTTGTGCATGTGCGCCCTGAGTAGTGCTCATCGAGCGAATGAGTGCGACTTTGTCCATTTGCTTGGCAAGGCCGGGCAGGCAGTGCCCAAGTTGTATGCCGTCGACATTGGTGCTGATAGCTCGGCAATCTCCTCGGATTTCAGAACCAGCCTCAGGTTTGGGATCGAGGGTATCGATGTGGGTCATGCCTCCTGACATGAACAAGTAGATAACACTTTTTGCCTTGCCTCCACCTGCCGCAATGATGGCAGGGTCAGCGGCGATTGCTTTCTGCTGGAAGAAGTTGGCGGCAGCACCTCCAATAGTGAGTCCAAAACAGGATTTTGCGGTAGTTGCAAGAAATCCACGGCGTGATATTTCATCGAGTTTGAGGTGAGCGTTGGACATGGCTTGTATACTTAGATTGAGATAACTTATCTGGTTTTACTGGACAAAGAGAAAGCGCTTGGAACTGACCATAGCACGGGCAAGTGTGGTCAATGTTGAGGCGTCGGCAGCAAGTGGTTCTAGCTTCTGGCGCTCCACTTCAGTGGGTAGGCACCCATAGATAGATAAAAACAAGATATCCAAACGTTGCGCGGGAGATTCAGCTTTGCGCAGTGCGGTAGAAAGCTCGCCCTTGCCGTCTGTTAATTTGGCAACCTCACGGCTGTTGAGTAGTGTCAGCGCTTGCGGAGTCGATGCTAGGGTATTGGAGGCATCAGGTGTCATGCGGTCAGATGATCCGAACTGACGTAAAAAGCTGCCGGGCTTGGAGGGAGAGCCTTGCTCTGAAGCCCGCATGTGTGACCTTGACTTGGTACGCATTTGTTTTTGCATCATGGTGGTGGCCATCATGCTTTTACCCTCTTTGATCATTTTTCTTGAAGCCATGAATCGACTTTTGGCTTCTTTTTCGAGCTTCTCGGCACCTTTGGTGTCACCTTCGGCGCGTGCTTGGGAAGCTTTATTGCGGAGTTTTGTCGCCTCAGTTTTTGCAATGTATGCATTTTCCTCCATCTCGTCGGTTGCTTCGTCGAGCTGCACAAGTTCGGGCATGGTCATACTGAATATTTTTTCGACGGTTTTGACATAGTTGTTCCATCGGTAAGCAAAGGCTTCGTTTTTATGCGCATCACGGTTACCGAATTCCAGTGTTAGGAAAGAGTCGTGGACTTCTTCCGCGGACATCCTGCGTAACACAGGCCCTTGAAAATGGTAACGCCCTCCCATCTCGGCTTCCTCTGTGGATACTTCGCTCTCGAAGAGTCTGGTGTGATACAGAATCCGCATAAATTGTTGGGTGTCGTATTCCAGAGTGCGCATCACTTTGCACAAGTAATCGAGTAATTCAGGGTGGGAAATACGCATGGTGTCTGACCAGTCATCGAGGGGGTCGACAATGCCTCGCCCAAATACCTCTGCCCAGAGGCGATTAACGATGACTTTCGTGAACAAGGGGTTTTGGGGCGAGCTTACCCAGTCAGCAAAGGCTTTGCGACGCTGCTCAATGGGCAGATCTTCCGGAATGGATTCTCCGAAGAGAGTTTTGGGAATGAGGATCTCACCCGGTTCACCATCATTGTATTGGTAGTCTTTTGGAAGACGGAGAAATTTGTCAGAGTCCTCACTGATAGCTATCTTGCGGAAGTCCTTAAAAAGAGATGAGTAATCGCGGTAGTATTTTTTACCCGCATTTTTTATCTTGTTGAATTTTTGCTTATTCTTTTTTTTCTGCCCTTGCCCAAGGATGTTGTCATTTTGCTTAAGTGTGCCGTCTTTTTGCAAAGAGTATTTGACTAGATTTCGTAAGAGATGACTCGCGCTGTCACTCTTGTAGACTGTATTGCCAGAGAAAGCAGCCAACTCGAAGTATTGTTTCTGAGTCCAGTCATCAAAGGGATGATCATGGCACTGAGCACAGCCTATTTGTGTGCCGAGGAATACCTGTGCTGTGTTGCTGACGTTGTCGAGAAGCATGTCTCGATCACGTAGATAATAGCCAACCGCCGGGTTGTCAGTAACCATGCCGTGGGACGAGAGCATGGCATTGACGAAGTCATCATAGGGCATGTTTTGATCCACTGCACCTTGGATCCAGATGTGCCATCCTAGGCCGTGCTTATCGAGGTTGGTATTCAAACGAAGCAAGTCTGCCCAGAAGTTAAACATACGGCTTTTGTAACCCTCTGAATCGATGAGGTAATCAACGAGCGTACTGCGCTTGTCTGTGCTAACATCTTCGATGAAGGAGCGCGCCTCCCCAGCGGTGGGGATACGGCCTGAGATGTTGATGTAAGCGCGTCGTGCGAAGGTAGCGTCATCAATGAGGCCGTTGGCTTTGCTTTGCTGATCTTGTAGATACTCAGCGACATATTGATCAATCTGGTGGCTGGTACTTCGTATTACCGTCTGGGCGATAGGCTTGGCCTGTAGTGGTGTGGAGCCCAGCACATAAGCCATAGCGAACACAGCGAAGCTTGGGTAGTAAAAGCTAGGCAATTTGAGGGCACTAATAAAAGAAGTCATAACTTAATGAAGTGGCTAAGTATGAAACTCATCAATTTGGCAATAGTTGCAAGAAACCTTCATTTTATATGCCACATTATTGAATGGGCGCAAAAAGTTCAGTGAGGGTGTCGTCATCGAGCTTGAGCTGTTGAAGGGCCGAAGTCAGGATGGAATCAGCTACGTTAGACTTTTTATTCTGCATTTGTTGGATGCGTTGCTCTACCGTGCCTTTGCAGATGAGTTTATGAACAAAGACGGGTTTGTCTTGCCCGATGCGGTAGGCCCGGTCTGTTGCTTGATTTTCAACAGCTGGATTCCACCAAGGATCGTAATGAATCACGGTGTCAGCATTGGTAAGTGTGAGCCCGGTGCCTCCTGCTTTCAGGGAAATGAGGAAAACCTCGGCTTCACCAGCTTGAAATTGCTCGACGAGTTCCTGCCGGTTTTTACTGGCTCCAGTTAGTTTAAGATAGCTGGTCTGTTGCTCGATAAGGTACTCTTCGATAATATCTAACATCGATGTAAATTGTGAGAACAGTAATACCTTTCTCTTTTCTTTTTTGAGAGTTTCTAAAAGTTCTTTGAGGTAGTCAAATTTACCTGATTGTTGCGGCTTTTGGGTAGGGTGATTTGATGAGAAATCTGAATCTTTATTGGCTACCAAGCTTGGATGACAGCAGATTTGGCGCAGCTTAAGTAGGGCATCAAGAAAGACGATTTGTGCTTCTTGGCCGCGGATAGCGAGTGCTTGGCGGACGTGTTTGTCCATGGTGGATCGAACGGTTTCGTAGAGGTCTTTTTCGTCTGTTCCAAGTTCGATAAGGTGGGGGATTTCTGTTTTTGGTGGTAGCTCAGTAGCAACTTGGTCTTTAGTTCGGCGCAAAATAAGTGTGCCGATTTTATTTGCCAGAGCATCGGCACGTTGCTGATTGCCCTCTTTTTCGATAGGCGTTCGGAAGGTTTCGCGAAAGGCCTCAGCATTGCCAAGCAGGCTAGGCATCAAGAAATCAAACAGACTCCAAAGCTCTCCCAGATGATTTTCGATCGGAGTTCCCGAGAGGCACAGGCGATGGCGAGCATCGAGTTGGCGCACTGCCTTCGATACTTGTGCTGCAGGGTTTTTGATATGCTGCGCTTCATCTAAAACGAGTAAATGAAATGGCTGTTGGCTGAATAGCTCGAGATCTCGGTGTAGTAGTGCATAGGAGGTAAGTGCAATATCGGAACTCGGAAGCTCCGAGAAGCGACGATGGCGATCAGCGCCTTGCAGGATCGTTACTTTTAGTGAGGGAGCAAATTGAGCGGCTTCCCGTTGCCAGTTTTCAACCACACTTGTAGGAGCAACCACCAGATTTGGCAGGGTATTACCGTTTTGTTTTTCAGCCAAGATATGTGTCAAGGTCTGCATGGTCTTACCAAGTCCCATATCGTCAGCTAAAATCCCATGTAGCTGATGGCGCGCTAGAAACTGCATCCATTCATAGCCCTCACGTTGGTAGCTTCTGAGTGTAGCTTTCAGAGTGGTCGGCACATCGATGGCTATATTGCTCGCTGCGGATTGCTGGAATTCTAGAGATGAGACTTCTAATGGAGGGTAGAACTGTGGATCGTCATGGGCGAGAGCTTCGCAGATGGACGGGGCTTCGATTTTGTGCAGACGGATTGTTTTACCGGTGAATTTGAAGTCTACAAGTTCTCCAAGGTGGGTGAGAATGCGGCGAAAACGTCCAATAGGTAGGGTAATCGCACGTCCTGCATGTTCGCCACCGGTCAGGAAAATGAGGAATTCCTGACCATCAGGCATGCCCTCGGTGAGCTCGAGGAAATTATACTCAACCAGTGTGGCTAAAATGGGCTGAAGATCCATTGTCTGTCCATCTACTTCAAAACCAGCAGAAAGGCTGAACCAGCCTCTGCCCTCATCGATGAACTCGGCCCGCCATGTTGAGGCTTCAAACTGAAGTGCTGGTTCGATAGCTCCTGCTTCGATCGTGACTTGCCAGCCTCGTTTTTCGAGTGAATTAATAGCTTCATGCTGAAAGCGTTGCCAGTAGAGAGACGGCTGCCATTGCTTGTGGTCTGGAGACCAAAGTGTGCCATCTTGATCAGGCACAGTTAGTTTTTTTAGCGATGGTGGTGGCTGCTCTGCTCCCGGCATTAGATCGAGAGCATAAAGAGTATTGAGAGCGTTCATTTCCGCGGCTCGTTGCCTCGGTTTGCTTAGATTGCCAGCTGGGTCGAGAGGGTAATGCTGTTCTTCATAGATGGCTTTTGCAGTGGCATAAACTTCTGGAAGCCATTGGAAATGTGAGCCTTCTGGTCGTTTTTTGATGTGAAGCTGAAAGCTGACTGGTTTCGCATCGTTTGTTTGATTCATTTCTCGCTGCGATTGCTGATTTTTTGCATCAGCTTGTGAATGAATTAGGCTGGATTGATGCAGGGTTTTCGTGGGTGTCTCAGCAGTTATTTCTCCGTAGGCACTGTCGAGTCTTCCGGGTCGACTCAGGTGTTCAAAGGCTGCGGCAGCATGATGACAACTGACGCCCACGCTGCAAGAGCATGAGGTATCTAGTTGAATGACATCCTGCTCCCGCCATAGAGCAATGATAGCCTCTTCCTGATGGCCCGATCGCTCCATCACCGAGGCGGTGATCTCGATATCTCCAGTATCTAAGGCTTCAATGAAACAGCTAGTGACTTGCTTAGCCCGAGCCATTTTATATCCAGCAGCAAGGCAAGAGCTGGAAAAAGATGATTTCCAATCGGCGTTAGCTAGAAATTGTTCGACGGAGTCTCGGCTCAGTCCATTATCGGTCATCATATCGTTTGCGGCTGCTAGGAATGGTTCTTTTGTCTCCAATCTTGCCGCTTTTCAAGAGGGATTCGCTCTTGGCTTGTATTTCTGTGCTTGGAGTATTGGCTGGGCCTCTTGATGATCGTTGACTACTTTTGATCTCCACATTGTAGTGTTTGGCTATATCCCGCAGTATTTTGTGCGCACCATCTTGCTTGGATTTCTTGGCGGCTTGTTTGATTTTATCACTAATGTTGCGGTAGTATGCTTGTTCATCGTATGCAGATGCTAGGTCGAGTTCGGATAGAGGCGATAGCACCCACATACGATAGGAGGCGGCAAACGCGTCGTCGTGATATTGTTTCGCGTGCTCAATAACAAAAAGTTTAGCACTTTCATTGTATTCTTCTGTCAGATCAATGAAGCGATTTTTCTCATCATTGCTGGTGTCGGCTTTTTGCATGTATTTGTTGGCGATCCAGCCACCGCCAGCGATGATAATGATGAGCAAGACGAATAGATTTTTCATATACTAATACGCTCTCAGATTAAGTCGTTGAGTGCAAGTGTTCAGGCACTCGGTAGCGCAGGATGATCATATCGGCGTCGAAAATGACGAGAAACAGCATTTTTCTTTATTTAACATATATTAATCATTGCTGTATGGGCTGCTTTTTTACATACTGACAGAGATGATTGCTATGTGAATCATACAAATATTTGAATCTTGGTATGGCCGATCCAATCAACATATTAATTGCCTGTGGTGGCACTGGAGGGCACTTGTTTCCGGGTGTTGCTGTTGCTGAGGAGTTTGATCGACTCGGGCATAAGGTAATGTTGTTGATTTCAGAAAAAAAAGTGGATGCGCAAGGTGCCGAAAAATATGGAAGGCTAGCGTTTCACAAAGTTCCCGCTATTGCCAAACCAGCAACTTTTTCGCCGCGGATGATCCCTTTCCTATTTAGGCTCTGGCGCACGGTTCGGCAGTGTCGTAACTTGCTCATACAGAACCAATGCGATGCTGTGATTGGTATGGGTGGCTTCACCTCTCTGCCACCGGTGCTTGCAGGCAAAAAGCTTGGTCTAATGACCTATGTGCATGACTCCAATGCTTTGCCGGGCAAGGCAAACCGTCTTACCGCTCGGTGGTGTGACAAAGTACTTCTCGGTCTAGAGGCTGCTACATCTTACTTTAGTGATTCTGAAATTGTAGTTACCGGAACACCTGTAAGACAAGAACTGGATAGCATGCCCGAGCGCATTGATGCTCGTAAAGCCTTCGGGATGGACCCCCATGGCCCTGCTGTTTTGGTGATGGGCGGTAGTCAAGGAGCGCAATCTTTAAATAGCCTCGTGGTCGATGCCGCGAAGGCAATGCCTGGTTTGCAATTTATCCACATAACGGGAGCTTATGATTATGAGCGCGTGAAGGAGATCGCAGGGAATCGTGAAGGATATCGCGTGGTTAATTTTTGTGATGATATGGCAACAGCTTATGCTGCGTGTGATGTTGCTGTATGCCGCTCAGGTGCGTCCAGTATGACGGAGTTGGCTCATGTGGCAATTCCCTCTATTTTGGTTCCCTATCCACACGCGGCGGATAATCACCAAACGGTTAACGCTCAGGTCTTTGCTGATGCTGGTGCCGCTGTCTTGCGGTCGGAAGATGAGCTTGATGCCGGCCAACTTGTTGCGGACCTGACTAAAATCGTTGAAAATGGAGAATACAGAGAAGCGATGTCAAAGCAGGCGGCTTCTTTTGCTGTTCGAGATGCAGCGGCTCAAATTTGTGGTGTTATTTCAGCAGATTTAGCAACCGAGTAATTTTACGTATATCAGTTAGACCAATGAGTATGAATATCGATGAGCTTAGCAAACGATTAACAGACCGGGAAAACCCCGTGAAGGTTCATCTCATTGGTGTGGCTGGATCTGGCATGAGTGGTTTGGCCTTGTTGTTGCTGGGCATGGGGCATCACGTCAGTGGCTCGGACATGGTTACCAGTGGTGAAACCCAACGTATGCAGGGTTTGGGGTTAAACTTCTCGAGTCCTCACAGGGCAGATGAAGTCCATGGTGCGGATGTGGTGGTGTATTCCTCTGCGATCCGTGAGGAGAACCTCGCACGTGCTGAGGCGCGTGCTCAGGGTATTCCCTGCATCAGGCGTGCTGAGTGTTTAGCCGCGATTTTACATACTCGTGATGGAGTCGTCATTTCGGGGACCCACGGCAAAACGACGACTTCAGCAATGTGCGCTCATGTGCTTAGACGCGGCGGTATGATGCCTTGTCATTACGTTGGTGCAGAAATTCCCGTGTTAGGCACTAATGCACATTGGGAACAGGATTGTAAGGTGATGGTCGCGGAGGGAGATGAAAGTGACGGCACATTGGCTCTCTATCACCCAAAGCATTCTGTTGTTCTCAATATTGAGGAGGAGCATTTAGATTTTTACCGTGATATTGACCACATCAAGGAGGTCTTCACTAACTTACTGAACCAGACCAGTGGCAAAAAAATATATTTCTCAGGTTGCCCTGTAGCCAGTGAGTTATGTTCAAGCTATGAGGGGGCGATTTCGTATGGCTGGGAGCATGCGGATTATACCGCCAGTGAAATCCATGAAAGTGGAGGTATGGTATCATTTGATGTGACCAAGAAAGGAAAGCATCTCGGGCGAGTAGAGCTTGGTATTCCCGGTAGACATAATGTGCTCAATGCACTGGCAGCGATCATTATTGCAGATACTTTGGAAGTAGATTTTCAGCTGGTTGCTCGAGCTTTGGCAACTTTTGCAGGAGCAAGGAGGAGATTTGAGAATAAGTATGTCTCGTCTCATTTACGCATCGTCGATGACTATGGGCACCACCCAACAGAGGTCGAGGCCACATTGCAAACAGCTCGTTCGCTGAGTCCTGGGCGCCTCGTGGTAGTATTTCAACCACATCGCTACAGCCGCACTCAGAAATTGGCAGATGACTTTGGCAAGGCCTTGCAGGGTGCAGATCTTGTTTTCGTTACTGATATTTACCCTGCCAGTGAATCACCTATAGAAGGTGTCACTGCTCAAACCATCGTTGATGCAGTTGAAGCTCATGGTGATGTATCGGCTAAGGTGGTGGGACCCGTTCACAATGCACATCATTTGGTTGGGAATGCATTACAAGCTGGTGATTTATTACTTACCTTGGGAGCTGGCAACGTGCATGAGATTGGTACTAAAATTGCCCGTGATATGGCAGTTCTTGAGGAGCTAGTTCGTTGCTGTGCAGTCGATGGTGAACTGGGGCAGGCGGCCACGATTAAAGCAAAGCTCTATGAACCAATGAACCGGCACACAACTATTCTCTGTGGTGGGCCAGCACAGTATTGGCTTGAGCCGCAAACCTTTGAAGCATTCTCTAGCATCGTCAAGTATTGTCGAGATCGAGGTGTTGCGCAGCGCATTGTCGGACGAGGTTCAAATTTGTTAGTCCGAGATGGTGGAATACGTGGTGCGGTTATTCACCCCGCTGGAGGTCAATTTTCTGCCGTTCAAGTCGAGGGGGATGTTATTGTATCGGGAGTGGGTGCGAGGTTTAAAAAGTTAGCTAGTGTTGCTGCAGCGAATGGGCTGACAGGTATGGAGTGGATGGAAGGAATTCCTGGTAACGTTGGTGGCGGCTTGCGCATGAACGCCGGAGCGATGGGTATTGAAACCTTTGATCAGGTCATTGAGGTCACCTTCCTCGATGAGGATGGAGAGATACGGAAACGTAATTGTGATGAGATTAAAGCGCTCTACCGCAATGTGCCCGAATTACGAAGAAACTACGCCCTACAAGCCAGTTTTCAGGCGGGTGTGTCCGACACCGAATCGATTAAACAGCTCACTGAGGAATCAAAACGAAAAAGACGCTCGTCTCAACCCATTGCTGCCAGTGCTGGGTGTATTTTTAAGAACCCTGAGGAGGGGCCAGCTGGTAAGCTAGTTGATGAGCTAGGAATGAAAGGAGCCTCGGTAGGCAAAGCTCAGGTATCTAGTGAACATGGGAACTTTATCGTCAACCGTGGTAAAGCGAGCTCTTCAGATGTTCTTGGGTTGATTGAGCACGTTCGAAAAGAAGCCAGAGAAAAGCGTAAGATCAACTTGGAAACAGAAGTTCAAATCATAGGTGAAGACGAATTTACTTTTTAAGCCATGCAACGAATTTTTAATACAGATAAATGAACAAGGATTTACTTATTGCTGTGCTGATGGGAGGCCCTGGCTCTGAGCGGGAGGTTTCATTAGCGTCTGGCGGTGCTGTTCTGGAAGCACTCAAGGAGCAGGGATTAAATGCGGTAGCGGTTGATGTGATGAGTCATTCCATTAGCCTGCCCGCAGGCACTGGGCTGTGTTTCAACACCATTCACGGCACCTTTGGTGAGGATGGTGAATTGCAGTCCATACTCGAGAAGATGCAGATGCCCTATACCGGTGCTGGACGTGAGAGTAGTCGCATTGCTTTTGATAAAGTAGCTAGTAAAGAGGTATTTGTAGCACACCAGGTGCCGACACCAGCGTCAGAAATCGTGGATTGCTCAAATGGCGCAAGGTTGCCTGAGATGAGCCCCCCTTATGTGGTCAAACCACCTTGTGAGGGTTCGAGTGTAGGTGTGCATATCGTGCACGATAAGTCAGAAGCTCATGCTGCCATGGAGGATGCAGCAAAGTATGGCAAGGAGGTATTAGTCGAACAATACATTGACGGGCTGGAATTGACGGTAGGTGTACTAGATGGTGTAGCTTTGCCGATCGTACATATTGCGCCGCGAAGTGGGTTTTATGATATGAACAATAAGTATCCGTGGCTCAATGATGACGGAGCTACGGATTATTACTGTCCAGCTGAGCTTGATGAGGCGACCACACTGGCCGTGCAACAAGCAGCCCTGGAAGCGCACAAGGCCCTAGGTATTGAAATATACTCTAGAGTCGATGTCTTATTGGATAAGGAGGGTAGTCCTTACGTCCTCGAGGCGAATACTATTCCGGGCATGACAGCCAGCAGCCTATTACCCAAAGCGGCCCAGGTTGCAGGATATGAATTTGGACCTTTGTGTGAAAAAATAGCTGATATCTCCCTAACATACCGAACCTAAAAAACCTATGGCAGGATCAAGAACCCGAAGAAAAACAAGCACACTCCAGCGCAATACGCGTCAGGGGGGGGACCTTCAGCGTCTTCACATTAAAGTGAGCTCTCCTCGGATCGTGATGTATCAAGTCATGCGAGGGATGAGCAAGGGGGTAAAATGCTTTTTCTGCTTATTATTAGTTGGTTTAGCTTTGTTAGGAGGCTATCAGGGCATTAAAAATCTCTTTTTAGGGAATGAAAAATATCAAATTAAAGAGCTCAAACTGACGACGAATGGTGCGCTCGACCACGCAAGAGTAATCAACTTAGTGGGTCTTGATTTGGGGGCAACCTTGTTTGCTGTAAACACCGATGATGTTCATGATCGTTTGAGCGCTTTGCCTGAAGTGGTGAATTGTAAAGTAGAGCGCCGGCTGCCTGGAACGCTCAAAATTGATATAGAAGAGCGGGTTCCATATGCTTGGTTGAAATGTGAGGACGTCGGCTACTGGGGGCGGCAGGCTGATGGCGTATTAATTGATGCAGATGGCGTTACCTTTCCCTGCGTAGGAGCGATGTGGCAAACATCTCAAGGCCTACCTGTTATTGAAATGAGAGAAGCCAGAGTCGAAAATTTCGAGCATGGGATCAAAGTGCGGCACGTTGATTTATTGCGAGCCATCCACCTGATGAAGGCCATTGAGGAGGCAGATGTTCGTGCTGAATGGTTGCCTCAGCAGATTACATTAGTGAACGACTACTCGATACAGGTGGTGTGTTCTGATCAATCAAAAGCGATATTTGGTATGTATGACCATAAGCGACAGGTGAAAGACTTTATCACGATTCATGAGCATTGCCTGGCAGAGAATATCAAGAATGTTGATGATGATATGAGGCGTGAAATCAAGATGATGAATTTGATACCGCGCAGAAATATCCCTGTTGAGTTTAAAAAACAAACGGCTCTGCTGGACATCCCATTACTGATTAAACCAAATATTCCCGGCGCTCGTTAAATTATTAACCATTTTTCAATTCACCCTATGGCAAAATCAAAAATTCATGTAGGTCTCGAAATAGGCACTACTAAAACCTGTATGGTCGTTGGGGAGGTAAAGCCCGACGGCTCTGTGAAGATACTTGGTGTAGGGGAAACCCGAAGTGCAGGTATCAGGAAGGGAGAGATTACAGATTACCCTCAAGCCAAAGCTGGAGTTAAAGAGGCTTTATTACAAGCGGAGGATATATGCGATGTTGATATCAGCAGTGTGCTTTTATCCGTCACGGGGCTACATATTGAAGGAGTCAATAATCTAGGAACTTATCGTTTACCGGATGAAGAGGAGGAAATTCATGAAGGGCATCTTGCTGAGGCAACTGAAATAGCACGAGACTTGGCTATTCCTGGGGATCACGTCTACTTACACAACTTTATTCGTCATTACCACCTCGATGGGCAGGAGCATGCGGTAAGCCCAGTCGGGCTACTTGGCCGATCACTTGAAGTTGATTTTCACATCGTTCATGGCGTAAGAACACGGATTCAGAATAGCATCAAGTGCGTAAGGGAAATACCACTCGATGTCGATGACGTGGTTTTTGCACCTATCGCAACAGCTCAAGTAGCGCTAGAGAGAGAGCATAAAGATGCGGGAGCCTTGGTGATTGATATTGGCGGTGGTACCGCTGACTATGTATTGTATCTTAAAGGTGCTATCGCTGCTTCAGGATGTATTCCTGTGGGAGGTGACCACATTACTAACGATATTCATTTGGTGACTAAGATTCCATTGAGTCGTGCTGAAGAATTGAAAAAGAATGAGGGAGATTGTTCGGGAGACCCAGCGAGGGGTGTGGGTAATGTGCCTGTAATAGATGACCACGGTCTAGTTGAGAGTGAGATCAAGCGATCGTTGCTCAATGAGATTATCCATGGGCGTCTGGAAGAAACCTTACGCTTGATACGTGATCGGCTTCCAGAGGGCTCCCTTAAAGGAGTTGGTTCAGGAGTGTTTTTGACCGGAGGAACGAGTCGGATGCGCGGGCTTACCGAATTGGCTAATGAGGTGTTTGGATTATCTATTTATGTTGCCGATCAAGTCAATATGAGTGGAATACACGCCAGCTTTCGTGACCCACAGTATTCAACAGCCGTAGGGCTTATTCGATACGCGCAGATTTTAGATGCCGAACGGGAAGCTGAATCAAGAGGCTTCTTCAGCAGGTTGTTGAAATTATTCTGGCCTTTTTGAAGGCAGACCTAACAAAATTGGTTGATGACCTGAAGGAGTGAGAAAGTAAGCTCATGGCTTGCAGTTGCCTGATTCTTGCCCTTGAATGGTATTATGAAACTTAAATTCTGTGGTGCAGCTGGAACTACGACAGGTTCTCAGCATTTACTGGAGGTGAATGGTAAGCAAATACTGTTGGATTGTGGTTTGTATCAAGGGCGGAGGAATGATGCTTATGAGATTAATTGCTGTTTTCCTCATTTTGACCCGAAAGACATAGATTGTGTTGTGCTATCACATGCGCATATTGATCACTCTGGTAATTTGCCAAACTTGTGTAGCAAAGGTTTCGATGGTAATGTTTATGCCACATTTGCCACGCGTGATTTGTGTCAAGTCATGCTCGAGGATAGCGCTCACATTCAGGAGAGTGATACCAAATGGCTTAACAAACACTTGGCCAAGAAAAACAAGCCGCTTGTTGAGCCTCTTTATGAAGCGAGAGATGCGGAGAAGTGTCTCAAGCAATTTGTGAATGTGGGGTATGAGCGTCCAATGATAATTGCACCGGGTGTGACCATGTGGTTCTACGATGCAGGCCATATATTGGGTAGTGCTCAAATTGTACTAGAAATCGAAGATCAAGACGACGGCAAGACCAAGCGCTTCCTGTTTTCTGGTGATGTTGGTCGTGGAGGTAATGATCTGCTTAATGACCCCGTTGCGGTAAAAGATGTTGATTATATGTTGATGGAGAGCACCTACGGGGGGCGTGAACATGAGCTAGGAACGGGGGCCGATGATAGCATTGCTGATGTGCTTAATGATGCGATTAAGCGTGGTGGAAAAATTATTATCCCTTGTTTCGCGGTCGAACGCACACAGCAGATTCTCTATGTTTTGCACCAATTATTCGAGAGTGGTCGAGTGCCCGAAGTTCCTGTTTTTGTTGACAGCCCATTGGCTGTGAATGCTACTGAAATATTTCGTTTGCACCCGGAGTGCTTCAACAAAGAGGTTAATGACTTCCTATATGAAAAGCGTAACCCGTTTGGCTTTGAAGGGCTGACCTTGATTAGATCTGTTGCCAAGTCCAAGGAGCTCAATGATAGCGAAAAGCAGGGGATAATCATCTCGGCTTCGGGCATGTGCGAGGCTGGCCGAATCCTGCATCATCTCAAAAATGGTATCGATAACCCGAACAATACGATTCTTTTTGTCGGTTATTGTGCGAAAAATACCTTGGGTTGGAAAATACGCCACCGTCAACCAGAGGTAAATATTTTTGGGCAGCCATACAATCTACGTGCACATGTTGAGATCATGGATTCATTCTCGGGCCATGCAGATAATTCCGAACTTATCGATTATTTTAAAGCCACGACAGGCAGTAAAAAGAAGGTTTGGTTGATCCATGGTGAGCAGTCCAGATCAGAGATTTTTCGTGAAGAGCTGCAAGCTGTCCACGACGGTGAAGTCGAGGTCGGTGTTTTAGGTGAAATTATTACTTTTTAGTAGAAGCATCGACACTCTACTAATGGCCGAGTAATTCGGTCGGCCTTGTGTATCTATCACTTAAAACTCACCTTTTTGGTAAGGCCAGCTCGTCTCCGTTGTCATACTCCTCTTTGTCAGGTAGTAATGTATTTCGATCCCCAGGAAGCCAAGGCAGCGACTGATTATACAGCGGTGAAACATGATTTCCGTGAATGCTATTGAGTCTGCGTGGAGTTGCCTGCTGATCGATCACTTCGTTTTTATAATATAGCTCAACCACGTGTCCGTAATATTGTCGCTGGCCGAACAAATGTGCCTGTGCCAGGTCAGCCTCTGGGATTGTGTAAGAAATATTGACAGTTTCTTCGTGACTAGCACCTTTCCAATCTACCTTACCATCCCATTGTGCTTCACTTATTTTAGCGTGTGAGCTGGCCTTTTTAATTTCGCTGTTTTCAAGTTGGTCATAGAAATGAACTTGCACACTAACGTCGGAGGGATTGATGCTTTTATCTGGTCTTGCAAGGATTGTGATCGCTAAATTGACTTGTTGCTCATCACGGTTTTCATTGTTGCGGCGCACGTTCATGGGCCCAATCGATATCGCGGGCCGGTTGGCGTAAGCAGCATCCATTCCTTTAGTTAGCTTCTTAGCTGAGAGTTTGAAGAAGCTCCCAGCTGCAATTCCCATTTGCTGTACCTCCTGGTATTGATCTGCCGCTTGAGTGTATAAGCCCATTTCCTCATAGAGTAGGCCTTTATTGTAGATGACAGCAGCTTCAGATGGGTCGCGGCGAGCAGCCTCGTCAAGCTTGAGCATTGCACGCATCATATCACCATCCAACTGGAGCGCTCGAGATTCTGCTATAAGCTTTTCCACAACAGGATCGGCAATGATTACAGAGTCATAGCTCGGGGTGAATACAGGAACAGATACGTCTACTATGGTGATGGGTTCGCCTCCAATGATCGTGGCAGATTCTCCGCTTGCACTTCTGCTGGTATCAGGTTTGAGGTTGGAGCTTGTATCAGAATTACGCTGAATTCGTGTCGTTTCTGTTTTGTAGCTGGCGAGAATTTCGTCAACACTTCTCGTCCTAATCGGCTCAGAATAGCTGGCGGGTATGGGAGTGGCGACAAGCTCAGGAGCTGGCACTACTTGCCTCTCACTCGTTAAGGCTAATGCGATACTGATAAACTGAGCAAATGCAATCAATGCCAGAAGCCAGCAGGCAATGAGAAAAGTTGGACTAGTGGACTGTGTAGGCACGGATTTTGATTCCGGTGTGGAGGGTGCACTTTGTGTCTGTGAACCCAGTGTTTGCATCAAATCAATAAACTATTATTTATAGTTAGCTACCTTAATAGTTGATTTGCAATGAGTCAATGGGGGAAGTGTCTGGGTATTGATTGGACACTGTAAATGTCGAAGCCCACATGAAAGAACTGTGATAGGGCACGCTGCAGGGCTCACAATCGTGTGAGCTTCACGAAGTTCTTATGCGCGCCAATTAAGTGCGCCCTTCTTGAGGGCATAGACGTATGCGACGGTCAATATACCAACGAAGCCACACACACTATAGAATGCCATGTTGCCGATGGCTGCAAGCTCACGGAATTGTACCGCCCAAGGATAGAGAAATACAACCTCGATATCAAAGATGACGAACAGCATCGCTACTAGATAAAACTTGACGCTAAATCGAGGTGCGCCATCTCCGATAGGGAGCATGCCACACTCGTAGGGAGAATCTTTGATTGCATTTTTACTGCCCTTTTTACCGAATAAAACACTCATGATGAGCATGCTTGCGCAAAATCCGATAGCGACTAGTGCCTGCATGATGACGGGTAAGTAGTTTTCGATCATATTATTGAGTGTGAATAGGTAACTGAATGGTGTGAAAACAGAAGGCTGCTGAGCTCAAAAAGAGAAAACCCGCACCACCTACTGAATGGGTGATACGGGTTTTAAAACTATTCGGATGGTTTTAACCAGCACGAAATTTTAAAGTGTAATCTTGATTCATCAAGCTTGCACTATGCAGAATCTTGAGCTGCTAAGAAGTCACTGTGAGCTTCGGATAGCTTGGCTAATCCCTTATACTCTTTGCCTTCTTTCTCAATCATCCCACGGGTGACAAGGTTTTGTAGTTTTTCGTATGCGCGGAGGCGGAGCATTTCTTCTCCGCCGCTAACGGCGTTGCGTTCCTTCAGTCTCGCGTATACAGCTTCAAATAAATCATTAAATCCGAAGAAGCTGTCATCATCCCCTAAAACGTTAACAATTTCATCAGTCACGTGATCTGGGACGCGGCGAGAGAAACGAGTTCTTTTCGTAGTAGCCATGAGCAAATTATACCACGTTATTTCATTTGTGCTAAATGAAAATAAGAAAAAGCAGAAAAATGATGTTTTTTTCATGGCCGTGGAAATGATGGATTGTCAAAATGACAGTGTTGACAGGCAACTATATTTCAGCGATGTCATCAAGAATCATGACCACTTCAGAAGCAAAACATGTAGCAATCGTGGGGGCTACGGGTGCCGTTGGACAAGAAATGCTCGACTGTTTAGATGAGCGTAATTTCCCAATAAGCGAACTAACTTTACTTGCATCGGCCAGATCTGCCGGCAAGGAGATTCCGTTCAGAGGTAGTTTAATCAAAGTTAAGGAATTAACACATGATAGCTTTGATGGGGTTGATATCGCTTTATTTAGTGCCGGCGGGGGCTTGTCTCTTGAATATGCTCCCAGTGCAGCTGCTGCGGGGGCCGTCGTTATTGATAATTCATCAGCCTTCCGTATGGATGATGAGGTGCCATTAGTTGTACCTGAGGTTAATCCAGAGGCTATCAAAGATCGGCCCAAGGGCATTATTGCCAATCCGAACTGCACTACGATCATCACCTTGATGGCGCTTAGCCCGCTTCATAAGCTTTACGGATTACGCAGTATTATTGCTTCAAGCTACCAAGCTGTCTCTGGCAGTGGTGCTCAGGGTATCATTGAGCTCGATGAGCAGATTAAGGTATTGGGGGCTGGCGGAGAAGTCTCCGAGGACATGAAGAATGTGTATCCGCATCAGATTGCATCAAATGTAATTCCTCATGTTGATGCTTTTACGGATGACGGTTATACAAAGGAAGAGCTTAAAATGCTCAATGAAAGTCGAAAGATACTGGGGCTGCCAGATCTGAGAGTGACCTGTACGTGTGTGCGCGTGCCTGTGCACCGTTCACATTCAGTGAGTGTGACAGCTCAATTTGAGCGGCCTGTAGATGTGGCTGAGGCTCGAGCTGTCTATGAAAATTGTTCAGGCGTGGATGCTAAGGATGATCCCGAAAATAGCCTTTATCCAGTACCGCTAGATACGACCAAAAAAGATAACTGCCTAGTAGGTCGAATTCGTAAAGATATGGTGTTTGATAACGCCTTGGCTTTATGGGTTGTTGGTGACCAAGTACGTAAGGGCGCCGCGCTCAATGCCGTGCAAATTGCTGAGCTTGTGTAATCTGTGCTAATCCGATATCACCATTCCGATGGACGATCTTAAACCGTGGCTGAGAGCCAAGCAGAAAGAGGTAGATTCCGCCTTGGGAAGGTTCTTGCCGCGCGAGAGCGCTAAACCTCAAACGATTCACAAGGCGATGCGTTACAGCATTTTTGCTGGCGGCAAACGTTTGCGTCCCATATTATGTCTGGCCGCGGCTGATGCATGCGGTGGTTCGGTTAAGAGCGCATTAGCGCCGGCATGTGCCACTGAGGTTATGCACACCTATTCACTGGTTCACGATGATCTGCCCAGCATGGATGATGATGATCTTCGTCGTGGCAGACCCACATCACACAAGGTGTTCGGGGAGGGTATGGCTGTTTTAACAGGTGATGCTTTGCTCACAGAGGTCTTTGCGATCATCGCTCAAACCCCGGCTACCAAACGTTATGGGGTGAAGGAGTATGTTGATGAAATCGCCGCAACCGGTGGTAGTCGAAAATTAATTGGTGGGCAGGTACTCGACCTTGAGGGGGAAGGTAAAAAACTGGGGAAGAAAGATTTGGTCAAAATTCATGAGGCAAAGACTGCAGCGCTGCTCACAAGTGCTGTGCGCTTGGGTGCTATGTCTGCCAATGCGACCCCTCGTAAATTAGAGGCACTCACGATTTTCGGTTATAATCTCGGTCTGGCATTTCAGGTAATTGACGACATCTTAGATGTTACTCAAACGACAGAAATGTTGGGTAAAACTGCAGGGAAGGATGAAGCTGTAGATAAGTCTACTTATCCTGCAGTAATGGGACTGGAAGCTTCCCGAAAAGAGGCGGCTCGTTTGACTAAAAAAGCACTCAGTGCCCTTCAGGTCTTCGGTAACAAGGGGAAGAGGCTGGATCAGATTGCGCGCTATCTACTCGAACGTGAGTATTAATAGTGATAAGTAAAAATGACCTGCTAGCGGCAAAGTGGCTTGCAGATATCAACCAATACAGGATCTATGCCCGCTGTCTGGTCGGTGACTTCATGGATAGGTACGGTGTCGTAGCTGCCTGAGCGGTAGACCATGATTTTATTGGTTTCGCCACGATGGAGCGAGTCAACGGCTGCGATACCGAATTTGAATGCCATGAGTCGGTCCCGCACAGTTGGGGACCCACCACGCTGAATATGGCCCAGGGTTGTAAGCCTCGCATCCATCTTTAATTTCTCGTTAATCCAGCGAGTTAAGTAATCGCCCATCTTACAACCTTCAGCCACAATCGCTATTAGGAACTGGCGACCATGTTCGATATCTTTGCGAAGTCGCGTTTCGATTGATTCGAGATCATACTCAAGTTCTGGCACCAGACAAATTTCCGCACCACTGGTGACTGCTGATGCCATTGCGAGATAGCCACAATGCCGGCCCATGGTCTCAACCACAAAGGCACGGCTGAATGAGCTTGCGGTGTCTCTAATGCTGTCGACATTTTGCCGAATCATATTGAGTGCGGTGTCGACACCGAGGCAATAATCCGTGCCGGGGATGTCATTATCGATGGTGGCGGGAATACCAGCGAAGGGGACCTTGAAATCACAATAGAATTGGTTCAGGGCTCGAAATGAACCATCACCACCAATAACAATCAACTTCGTGATGCCGTGCTTTTTCAGGTTCTCAAACGCTTGTTTTCGATGTTCGTATTCAAAAAATCGCTTCGAGCGCGATGAACGAAGAACCGTGCCACCACGGTGGAGGATGCCTGAGACATCGTGGGGCGTTGCCTCTTTGATATGGTCGTCTATGAGCCCCCGAAGACCATTGTGGACCAGATACGGCTTGTATCCGAGCATTCGTGAGTAATCGACAGTACATTTGACTGCGGGATTCATTCCTGCAGCATCACCGCCCGAGGTCATTATTGCTATTCCTTCCATCGCTTTAAAAAGTGTAATTTGTGGCCCTTGTGAACTACCGATCGTTATATAGCCAGAGCCAAGTCGGGCGATACTTAATCAGAAAATGGTACTTTGGCAAGGATCACCATTGGTCTATAATTCAATAATTGTGCAGTTGACAAGGCTCAGCATCGCCACTACCACCAAGCCGCTTTGCGAAAGCATTTTCGCGATGCGTGATGATATTTCATCAAGGCGGAGTGGCCAAGTGGTAAGGCATCGGTTTGCAAAACCGACATTCGCGGGTTCGATTCCCGCCTCCGCCTCCATCACCACCTTTAACAGGTGGTTTTTTTATTTTTCGTTGTTTCTCAGCGCCCTCATGATTTAATGTAGCGTTAATTGATAATGATCAATAAGTTACCCATGCAGCATTATGAAACGTTTAGATTATAGAATCACTTTGTTTAGCATATTTTTTTTCCTGCAGCCTCTTTTGACGCAAGCTGCTGAAACTCGTCAGTGGACCAGCGCCAAAGGTAGTCAGTTAACAGCAGCACTAGTGAATAAAACGGACACTCATTTGACGCTTAAACAAGCATCTGGCAAAGAGATCACCCTCGCTATTAAGCAGCTTAGTGAGGCAGATCAAGATTACCTGATACAGCTCGACAGGCTTGATCGAGTTGCTGACCCTCAGCCACCTGCAACTAAGGGGAAGAGAAATAAAAAGCGAACTGCGAAGGGCAAGAAGGCTCTCTTGCCTGTGCTGCATCAAGGTGATGGCGATGGATCTTTTGCTTATGTCGAGGGTGATTATTATCAGGCTCGTATCAATCCCAATGGAACTATGCATGTGTTCATTAAGGATAAAGAACAGGCGAGTGGTCTTCTCGACGGCTGGGCAATGATAGTCGAACCTGTGGCCTATCGTAAAAATAGGTTGGGAACGGTGAGCGCGCTTAAGATTGTGGATGTGCTTAAGCATGGTGAGCCTGTTGAAAATCCAGATGAGGTCAAGTTGTCGGTGATGCTCGCAGGCGGCATCAAGTGTGATTTTATATACGAGTTTAACGATAAGGGCATAACTACGTGGATGCAGAGTGAGCATGGCTCTGACCCGCCGGAAATAATGAGTCACATGATGACTCACCGACTTGGCCGAGTATCAGAGCTTGCGAGTGATCAAAAGGATTTGGAGAAAATGAGACTTAAGGTTGGTTCTACCAAATATGATTACTTTAATAAGCACCGAATCAGTTCAACTGCATCAAATGACAAATACGAAGTGAGTATGCCTGCCATTACTAAAGTGAAGATCCTATTCAACAAGGGTTTTGACAAAGGCACTCGATTGATGACTTGGAAGTATGGTGATGACCCGCTTTCAAAAGGGTATTTTATTAGATCGCGTAAAAGTGATTTTGATTCCTCAAAACATGCTGCGGAGAAAACCAGTTTTACCTTCAAGGGGTAGGTGAAGAGCGCGGGTTTATGTGGAACATGACCGCTGAAAGAAAAAGTGAGCCATAGTGTTGGGCTAAGATGATACATTTTTTGTTCTCTCTGCTTGCAGTGATGTGGATAGAGGCTTAAGTCATCTATTAATGAAACCAACAATCAAAATATACGGGTTTACTCTGATGATGGCTTTGGCTGGATGTCTGACATCTTGTGCCGAAGAGAAGAAAGCTACTGATAATAATGCTGCAGCTAGTGATGAGTCTAAGGCAAAGACCGAGGCTGCAGTGAAAGACATCCGTATTGAGCTCAATACGAGTAAGGGAACGATTGAGGCTATTATTTTCGCATCCAAGGTGCCGATGACAGCAGCTAACTATCTTAATCTAGCCAAAAGGGGATATTATGAGGGCCTAAAATTTCACCGGGTGATTCCCAATTTTATGATTCAGGGTGGCGATCCTCAAGGTACGGGCAGAGGTGGTCCTGGCTATCGTTTTGGTGATGAGTTTGACCCATCACTCAAGCATGATGGTCCTGGCGTCTTCTCCATGGCGAATGCTGGCCCAGGAACCAATGGGTCACAGTTTTTCGTGACGCACAAAGAAACATCATGGCTGGATAACCGTCACAGTGTGTTTGGTAAAGTCACCAAGGGGCAAGATATCGTCGATGCAATCATGGCGGGAGATACGATTATGTCGATTAAGGTGCTCGACTCGACCGATGCTCTCTTTGCTGCTGAGAAGGATAATCTAGCGAAGTGGAATGCGGTGCTAGGAGCCGAGTAATTCTATCTATTTTTAATACTCAAAAAAACCACCTCTTGCGTCAAGCAGGAGGTGGTTTTTTATGATAGATTGCAGATTACTAAATTTGCAATTTGGTATGTTGAAATTCTCTAGGAGTTTTGTGGGACTAGTTCGATCACTACGCGACGATTTGCTTGGCGTCCGGCTGCTGTATTATTAGAGGCAACTGGTTGATCTTGGCCACGTCCATAGATAAGAATGCGTTGGTCGATCACCCCACCTGCTTGGAGGTATCCTGCTACTGAGCGTGCGCGTTTCTCAGAGAGTTTATAGTTGTAGCTACGTGCGCCTACGTTGTCTGTGTGACCCGTGATGTCGACCATGGTGCGCTTATACTTTGCGAGAATGATTCCGACGCCATCGAGGGTGTTGCGTGCGCGGTCACTCACCTCAGAGCTGTCAGTGGCAAAGGTGATGTCGCCGGGCATGTTGAGCGTTAGGTTGTCGCCATTGCGTGTGACGCTGACCCCAGTGCCAGCGAGGTGTTGGCGAAGCTCGGCTTCTTGCTTGTCCATATAATCACCAATACGACCTCCAGCGAGAGCACCTATCCCTGCACCAACCATGGCCTTTTGTCTTCTGTCCGTACTTCCAGAGCCAGTAAGAGACCCTAAACCTGCACCAATAAGACCGCCGATGACAGCGCCTGATGTAGATCGGCTATTTTGTTGTTCGCCCGTGTAAGGGTTTGTTGTTTGGCATGAGCTAAAAGCTAGAATAGAGGCAAGCGCGAGAGAAATAGATTTTAATGGAAGCATAGAAATATCTTAAAACAGCGATTGGTAAATGCCACTAAAAAAATATGATCAAGATGTTGTATGAGTCAGTATGTTGATTGCTATGCTGATTTGTTTTCACGCTTGCGGTTATGCCTCTCTGTTGGTTTGCTGTGGATAGTCGATTGCCTCATGGAGTGGCGCTAGACACAATACCCATGGCTATTGCACAAAACACCATTGCCCTTGTTTTTGACTATGATCAGACATTAAGTCCGAGTTATATGCAGGATGATGTTATCTTTCCAGAGTTTGGAATTAACCCTGAATCTTTCTGGAAAAAATGTAACCGACTCGTTCAGGAGCAAGGTTGGGATGGTGAGCTTGCCTATATGCATTGTTTGCTGGGTTACTTGGAAATGGACCAGGTGACCAATGATCGCCTCGTTGAGCTTGGGGCAAATTTGAGCTACTTTCCCGGGGTTCCAGATATTTTTGATGAGTTGCGTAAACGCTGCCTGAGTCCCGAGCATGTGTCTCAAGACATTACCATCGAGTATTACATTGTCTCGTCAGGTTTGAAGGCGTTGCTCGATGGTTGTAGTATTAAAGAAAACTTCCGAGCGATCTACGGTTGTGAATTTGGGGAGGATGAACAAGGGCACATCAGGCATGCAAAAAGAACGATATCCCACACCACAAAAACTCAATTCTTATTCAGGATCAATAAAGGTTTGTTAGACTTTAAGGATGACGTTAACGACCACATGAACCCCAATCTGCGCCCCGTTCCATTTGAGAATATGATCTATGTAGGCGATGGGCCTACTGATGTGCCATGCTTTACTGTTATGCGTAAAAATGGAGGTAATGCTATTGCGGTTTATAACCCTGAGGACCCATCGCGTAATAGCTTTAGGAAATGTTATCAACTGTGCGCGAGAGCTGACCGGGTTAAGCACATAGCCCCTGCTAATTACTGTGAGGGTAGTCATTTGCGTTTATTGCTTGAGCATATGGTGAGTGAGGTGGCGGATTCTATTTTGCGTCGCCAGCTAGATGAAATTCAGAATGGCACGGTCGCTGCACCTGGTTTTTAGTCGTGTTACTCACCTAAAAGTTAGAAATTTCTTGTCACCACTTATCATAAACATACTACACATTGATGCAGCACATTCATTTCATTGGTATTTGCGGAACAGCGATGGGCTCTGTTGCCGCGGCAATGCATGCAAAAGGTTTTACCGTCACTGGCTCAGACGAAAATGTCTACCCGCCGATGTCGACATTTCTCGAGCAGCAGGGCATTCAGATCTTTCCGGGCTTTAAGGCAGGCAATATCCCAGAGACGGCGGAAGTCATTGTTGTGGGTAATGCGATTAGCCGTGGCAATGAGGAGGCTGAAGCGGCCTTGGAAAGGAAACTCCTCTATGTATCGCTTCCCGAAATTCTCAAAGAACACTTTCTACGTGGCCGCAGAAACTTAGTGGTGAGCGGTACCCATGGAAAGACGACGACAAGCTCAATGCTGGCATGGATTTTGAAGTCCTCCGAGGTAGATCCCAGCTACATGATTGGCGGTATACCACGTAACCTCGGACAAGGAGCGACGTTTACAGACTCTGAATTCGTTGTTCTAGAGGGTGATGAATATGATACTGCTTTCTTTGATAAGCGTTCAAAGTTCCTGCATTATTTGCCTGAGGTAGTCGTCATCAATAACATTGAATTTGACCACGCCGACATTTACGACTCGCTTGATGAGATTAAACTGACTTTTAAAAGGCTGCTTAATATCGTGCCGAGAAACGGTATGGCTTATGTCAACGGAGACTGTGCCAATACGATGGATGTGGCAAGTAGTGGTCCTTCACCCATAACCACCGTGGGTCTGGGCAAGCAGTGTGACTTGCAGATCACGGGTATTGATTATGGCCGAGAGAACACGAGTTTTGTTCTTGAGGGCGAAAGCTATGTTTTGCCGATGGCAGGGGAGTTTAACGTGCGTAACGCGGCGATGGCGATTTGTGCGGCCAAATTTTCTGGCTTTAGTGCAGATCAGATTAGAGAGGGGCTAGCTAGCTTTGAGGGCATTGCGCGACGTCAAGAGGTGCGCGGTATTGCTGGTGGTGTGCGGGTGATTGATGACTTCGCCCACCATCCTACCGCGATCGGTCTCGCGACTGATAGTTTGCGCCAGCAGTATCCTGATTCTCGCTTGTGGGTGATTTTTGAACCACGTTCTAATACGACGCGACGCAACGTCTTTCAGGATGATTTGGCGCAAGCGCTGAGCAAGGCAGATCTCGTGGTTGTCCCTGCAGTGCCAAATCCAGAAAAAGTAGCTGAGCAAGATCGGCTTGATCCACAAAAGCTGGTCAGTGATATCGAAGCTACCGGGACTTCGTGTTGGTATTGCGAAAATGTCGACGACATTGTCTCACTTGTCGCTGAGCAGAGTCTCGATGGTGATACTGTGGCTGTCCTCAGTAATGGCGGGTTTGGTGGTATTCATCAGAAGTTATTAGATAAGCTTGGCTAGCTTAGGATTGCCTATAAAAGGCGTGCATTTCTCGAAGCTGGGGCTAGTCTTCGAGCTCAACAACGTAGCAATCAAATGGCAGATAAAAAAGTAGCAATCGTGATGGGGAGCAACTCGGATTGGCCGACAATGAAATTGGCCGCTGAGGCATTAGATAAGTTTGGAATTGGCTATGAAGCGAGCGTTGTCAGTGCACACCGAACCCCTCTTGGCATGGTTGATTTTGCACAAAACGCGGAAGCAAACGGTTTTGAAATCATCATTGCTGGTGCCGGTGGCGCAGCCCACTTGCCTGGCATGATTGCCGCGATTACAACGCTACCAGTGCTCGGTTGTCCGGTGAAATCGAGTGCGCTTAACGGCCAAGACTCACTATTATCTATCGTCCAGATGCCTAAAGGAGTCCCGGTAGCCACTTTTGCTATTGGCCCTGCAGGTGCCGGTAATGCTGGCTTGTTTGCCGTCAGTATCCTCGCTGGTAAAGATCCTGAGCTTGCTGCCAAGCTGAAAGCGTATCGCAAAGAGATGGTAGAGATGGTTGCCGAAATGAAGCTCGAAGATTGATAACTCATGTCTGATCAGGTATTTCTCCCAGGCGCTACCATTGGCATTCTTGGCTCTGGCCAGCTGGCACGAATGATGTCGCAGGCGGCGATGCCAATGGGTTACAAGGTTGTGGCATGGTCTGGTGGAGCTGACAGCTCATCAGTGAATCGTGAAGTTGATCTGGTGATCGAAGAATCATATGATGACGAGCTTGCAAAGTCCAAGTTCCTAGAGTTAGTCGACGTGGTCACCGTAGAGACTGAGAAATTACCGCCTGCACTGCTCCAAGATATTTCATCAAAAGTTGAGCTGCGGCCAAATGCGAAGGCGGTGGAAATCACCGGTAACCGAGAGCTGGAGCGTGAGTTTCTGGAGTCAATTGGAGCTGCGCAAACTGAATTCCGTGTGGTGGACACTCCCGAAGAATTAGAAAGTGCATTTCATCAACTGGATGGCAATTGCGTCGCTAAGACGGCAACGGATGGTTATGATGGTAAAGGTCAGTGGCGCTTAAAGTCAGCCGAAGATCTTGAAGCGTGTAAATCCGAATGGAATGGGGCGTGCCGTCTCGTGGTTGAGGGTTTCATTCCCTTTGTAATGGAGTGTTCTGTCGTTGTGGCACGCAACGTAGTTGGCGAGGTAAAGGCATTTCCGCTGGTGGAAAATATTCACCGTCATCACGTGTTGGATGTTTCTATTTTGCCCGGGCGGGTGGAGGATTCGGTTGCCGAATGCGCCAAGATTCTCTCTGAAAATGTGGTGCAAGGGCTCGACTATGTCGGGATTTTGGCAGTGGAGCTTTTTGTTCTCGAAAGTGGCGAGGTGTTAGTCAATGAAATCGCGCCCCGTCCCCATAATTCAGGACACGCCACCAATGATGGTTGCGTGACTTCGCAGTTTGAACAGCACGTGCGAGCCATCTGTGGTTTGCCCTTGGGTGACCCACGGCCACACGGTACGACAGTGATGGTGAATTTGCTCAGTGATATTTGGAAAAGCGATCAGGATGCCTTTTCGAAGCCTGAGATCGCAAGTCTCGATAGTGCCAAATGGCACTTTTACGAAAAGGAGTGGAAGGCTGGCCGCCGCAAGCTTGGCCATGTTAACTTTGTCGCGCCAACTCTGGATGAGGCTCTTCGCGAGAGCGAAAAATTGAGAGCTATTCTTTTCGCTGACTAATTGTAAGTTTTGTAAGCCCAAATGCCGTCCACGATCGCTTGTGCGCATTTTTTGTGGTAGTCAGATGTGATGCATTTTTTGCGTTCAGCAGGATTACTGATGTATCCGCATTCTACCAAAATGGCAGGGCAGTGTGTCGCCTTTAATACGCCAAGATCTTTGCGTTGTCTGGTGTTGCCGTTGCGCGGCTGGAGTTGGCTCAGCATCCTGAGGTGGACGTGCGCTGCGAGTTTTTGGCCTAGGTCACTGTGGTAGTATGTTTCAACACCATTAAGGCTAGTGCCAGTGTGAGCGTTGAAGTGAATACTGATGAAGATCGCATTGTTGTAGCGGTTCGCGATATCTGCGCGGCCTCGGAGTGAGATGAATTGATCATTGTGGCGCGTCATGGTTACAGGCATGCCCTTTTCCTTGAGCATTTTTTCCACCAAAAAAGCGACTTTGAGTGCCAGGTCTTTCTCGTAGACGCTACCTCTGTGTGCTCCCTTATCTTTGCCACCATGCCCTGGGTCGATAATCACGCGCGATACTTTCCTGGCCTCGGCGGAGCTGATAAATGTTACCATTACCGCAAGCATGATAGCTGCGATCTTACCCCAACGGCGCGTATGGCTTGATTCTAATTGAGCAAATAAAATAGCAAACATGAGTCGACGGTTTTGAAAAATAAAAGGGTGCTCTTGGAAGTCAATTTCTTAGCGCAGATTTTCAAATTCAGCTCGGCTCGTGGATATCTTCGTCGCTATCCAGGTTCGAATCTGGATCGCCATCCACGGCTTCTTCAATGCTGTGGCGTAATTTCTTGGAGAGCAAAGGGCGAATCAAGCCGTAGATGAGATACAGGGTAAAAATCAAGGTTGGGGTGTACCAGCGAGTCTGCTCTATGATGAGTAATACGATGAACAGAGCTCCGCCAAGAATACCCCACGGTGTACCTCGAGTTTGGAAATCAACTTTCTTGAAGCTTGGATAACGTAGGTTGCTAATCATTAAGCCAGATAATGCCAGCATGGCACCTGCAAGCACCCAGTTCCAGTGACCAAGCTGTCGCTCTGTTTCTGAAAAGTAGATGAGTAAATAAGTAACAGAGGCAATAAATCCAGCTGCCATTGGTATGGGGATACCGCGGAAGTCTAACGACTGACCTTTCTTTTTGGGCATATTAGCCAGACAGTTGAAGCGTGCCAACCGCATCGCGCCACAGAGCAGGTAGATGAATGCAATCGCCCATCCAATCTTGCTGGGTAGATTGAAAAGTACCGCTTTAGACACCAGCAAAGCTGGGGCCATACCGAAGGAGACGACATCTGCTAGCGAGTCAAACTCCTGACCAAAGGGAGACTCTTGGCCACCCATGCGAGCCAGCCTACCATCGAGTAAATCAAACAAACAGGAGCCAAAGATGAGCAAGATTGCTTTTTCGTAGAAAGGGAAGGCTGCTGAGAAGTCAGGCTCTTGCATGCCATTGAAAATGGTCAACACAGCAAAAAAGCCACAACACAGATTTCCCGCCGTCATGAGATTCGGCAGGAGGTAAATACGAGGTTCGTCGCTGGTGTCTGACATTGGTTCGGTTGAAGGTAGTTTTGTATCGACTTTGGATATTTGGGGCAAGTCTATCGCGCTGGTGATAATAACTAACGGCGACTGCCGCGAAATTTGTTGCGAGGATCGTTGTCCTCTGGGGAGGAGTCGTCTCGATAGCGCAAGATGCCATAGCGCTTCAAGTTTTTTACAAACTCCTTTGCGTTGGTTCCTGTCTCTTCGTCGTGAGCGATGACTCCAACAAGGCCCTCCTTGTTCTGCATGGCTGACATCGTTTCTTCAGCCTTAGCCGCAGCGCTGCTGATGCTTTGCACAGCCTTAGGGATTTCTTGCAGGGTGGGATTGATGCGCTTGATCTCGGTGCGCGCGTCGGTGACGAGGCCCTGTACGCTCTGTGAGGTGGTTTTCATACTGGCAAATGTCTCGCGTGCCTCAGTGAGGGTGGGTTTGAGCTCGGTAGATAGTGTTTTCAGGTTGTCGCTTGATGTTTTAAAATTGGCGACCGTCTTATTGAGCTGGTCGAGGTTTTTCTGGGACAGGAGCTCATCATTGATCTTGGACATGGTCACATCCATGCTTTCGCCAATGCGTTGTATTGATTCGAGTGCTTGATCGATTTTCTCAAAGGTTACGCTAGCCTCTTTGATTAGCTGGCTGGTATCACGTGCGATGTCCTCTGCGTCTGATTTGAGTGAGTCAAATCCACCAGCGCCTTTGCCGGCAATGGTAGCGCCGGATTGGTAATAAGTTCCTTTTTCCTGATCGGGAGGAACGATCTCAATGTATTTGTCGCCAAGGAGGCCGGATGAACTGATTTCGAAAATTGAATCAAGGGGGATTTGCACATCATTGCGAATGCGCATTTCCATGCGCACGCTGCTTGTGGCCTGTGTGACCCTGAGCTCTGGCCTGGTGGCTACACGGCCGATCTTTGCGCCACGGAGACGCACCTCACTGTTTTTGATAATACCTGCGGTGTCGGGGAATTCGACGTAAAGAGGGTAGTGACCACGAAAGCGATCACCAAAGCGACCAAACTCTACGATTAGAACACCGAGCAGAACGAGGCCGATAAGGACAAAGAGACCAGCAGTTCGCTCTCGTTTTTTTTCCCGAACGGGCATGGCATCAGTTTCTCTTGAATTACGGTTTCTGGCAAGTTGCAAAAATGGGGGCGTAATGCGACGGTCTCGAAGAGGATCTTAATCCTCTGAGCCTGCAATGAACTGCCGTAATGTAGGGTCTGAGCTTACTTTCATTTGCTCGGGAGTTCCCTGCCAATAAGCCTTGCCGTCCTTCATGAAGATGATGCGGTCAGCGATACGAAATACACTGCGCAGCTCGTGGGTAATGACAATATTGGTGATGCCGTGATCTCGTTGTAGATGCTTGATCAGTTGGTCAATTTTTTCTGCAGTGATTGGGTCTAGACCAGCGTGCGGCTCGTCATAACAGATACACTCTGGTCGTACGACGATTGCTCGAGCAAGAGCGACACGTTTCTGCATGCCGCCAGAAAGATCTGAGGGCATTTTCTCCTCTTGGCCCGATAGGTCGACAATATCTAAGACCTCTGAGACGCGCTTGTTTAATTCGTCTACGTCATTGATGCCCTCCTCGCGAAGAGGGAAAGCGATGTTTTGGGCCACATTCAGCGAATCAAATAAGGCACCATTTTGAAACATCATGCCCATCTTTTTTCTGACAGGGGCAAGTTCTCGCTCACTTAGTTTAGTGATGTCTATGCCGTTTATTTCGACACTGCCTTGCTGGGGTTGAATGAGGCCGATCATGTGTTTGACCAGCACTGTTTTGCCACCACCAGATGTGCCCAACAGGCAAACTGTCTCATTGGGATAAATATCCACATCGACACCATTGAGGACAAGATGAGAGCCGAAGCTCTGCTGCAGATCACGAACCTGGATCAAAATTTTGTCTGGAGAGCTCAATGTCACAGAGGTGAGGCTAACATAGTTGGTGTATCAACGCAAAGCATCGAAGCCGCAGAAGAGTTTAGATTTTTCTGGTGGGCGCGATGGCAGAGTTTCGTTGTTATCGAGGAAGTCTCGACAAGTTTGATGGAATCCCTCCGGTGTAGTTACACGCCGAATGCGATGCTCGAAGGCGTCATCGATGCCCTGAACGATATAAAGCATGTATTTTTTCATTCGGTTAACGTGTTTACTTGGGTCGAAATCATGAGCATGGGCTCCAATCGCGTGATAAAGCTCATTAATATAGCCGAGGAGGTCGACTCTGAGAACCTCACGTGGAGCTTGCTTCGAGAAGGAGGCGCGTAACTGGTCAAAAATCCATGGGTTACGAATGGCGCCACGACCAATCATCAGGCCATCAGCTTGGGTTTTGTTGATGGCGCCACGTCCGGTGTCGACATCGACGACGTTACCATTGGCAATGACTGGGCAGCTCATTTGTTCTGCCGCTAGACGTATACATTCAGGATGTATGGGGGTCTGGTAGCGTTCGGTGACGGTGCGCCCATGAATGGTCAGGGTGTCAATCTCATGCCGTTTGAAAATTTCAAGAAGCTCGGGAAACTCATCATGGCTGTGGTAACCGACTCGAGTTTTTACGGTGAATTTGCCACTGATGGAATCGCGGAGAGAAGCAATGATTTGCTCCATGTGTTCTCGTTTTCGTAACAAACCACCTCCAGCATCTTTGCGACAAACAACTGGGGCAGGGCAGCCGAGATTGAGGTCGATGCCGGCGATTGGGTAAGCTTGTAGCTCCTTGGCGACACGCACTAAGGCCTCAGTGTCTTGGCCAATGAGTTGGGCATAGACTGGCCGCCCTGTTTTGTTCTCTGTAATGCTGCTGAGGATTTTTTGTTCCAAGCTATAGTCGGCATGTACGCGGAAGTATTCTGTCACATAATAATCTGGGCCGCCATATTGCTGGACCACCTGCATGAAGGGCAGATTGGTCACATCCTGCATCGGGGCAAGGGCGAGTATCGGAGGGTGTTGCATGGTAGATGATGTCACAGCAGATTGGTCGGCTTAGCCTTGCTTACTCTGAGTGCGTGCTTCCTTGATGCGTTCTTGGGCGAGATTTAAATATCCTTCATCAATGTCAAAGCCGGTGTAGCTAGCAAGACCCATTTGCTGGGCGGCAATCGCAGACGAGCCGATGCCATTGAAGGGGTCGAGCATGTGGCTTTGCTCTGCATTACCATGGATACGGATACACTGCTCAGCGAGTGCTACCGGAAATGTTGCGGGGTGGGGTCGGTCTTTGTCGCGATACTTAATGGTGTCGTATGGAATGAACCAGTTATTTCCGCGGCAGCGTTTGTCACGACCCTCGGTGTGTCCCCAGCGGTCGATGTTTGATTTGTCTACGTAGGGTACACCAGCAGCGCGCCGATCAAGCGGGATGTTGCCTGACTTGGTAAGGTGAAACACATACTCATGGCAGTCGTTGACATAGCGCTGGCTGTTGATGGGTTTGAAGTGTCCAGCGCTGATGGTATCGCCTGACCTTGTCTCCACCGAAATAGATTTGATCCAATGAAATGTATTTTGGAGCACAAATAGAGGCTCGTTTTCTGATTGTGTTAGGGCGATTAGCAGCTGATGGGGGAGCAGTGGGTTTTGTGGGGCAGCTCCGAGATTGAGGAAAAAAGAGGCGTCCTCGTGCATCACGCGCTTTAGCTCGGTAGCCCACTCGAGGCACCATGCAATAAAGGCTGGGCGCTCCGCATGATCTTGGTATGTGTCATATTTAATGCCTATGTTGTAGGGGGGGGAAGTAACGACCAGATGCACGGACTTCGCAGGCATTGCTTTCATGCCATCAAGACAATCTTGATGGAGGAGATCGATGCGCGTTGCCATGCATTAGGATGGTCACATGTTGCTGTGAATGGAAAGTCAGGAGTGTGTTCATACAGTCGTTTGATATTGACGGTGTCACTAACGATCAGCTAATCTCGTATTTGAGTGACTACGAGAGATCAGATACGAGACGCCGCATGGGAGCTGTATTCGGCTCGTGGCTTTGAGGATGTATCGGTGAGGGATGTGACGCAAGCTGCAGGGGTTAATTTGGCCAGCGTGAGCTATCATTATGGCGGGAAGGACGGCCTTGTGCAGGAGGTTGTTCAGCGGTGTATGAATTCGATCAATCGTCACCGCATGGAGCTTATCGAGAATCAAATTGAAAGGTTCGGGGGGTTTGAGAAGCTAAGTTTGCACGCGGTGATCCTAGCTTTTTTTCGTCCTTTGGTCATGCCCGAGGAGTGCGGCGTGCCATCAGCGCTGATATTACGTTTGGCGGCTCGATATTTGATCC
>CBFHPA010000016.1:0-45425 GCA_965657565.1 Oceaniferula sp. | reverse complement strand
TTGTGTCACATGGAAGGATTTGCGGTCTGCTGCTTCCATCTCTTTACGATCTGGTAAAAAGCCTGGGGCCCGCTCTTTTTTTGACAGGCCTTTGTGGAGTTTTTTAATAGCGCCCTTGCGGTCCTCTCCCTTGGCGATGAGCGCGGTGACGCTTTGTTCAAAACGCAGTTCGCTCAGTGCTTGAGCGTCTTCTTTGGGTGAGAACGAGGGGCTTAGCTGAATCGTTAAACCTGGGCGAGACTCCATAATCTTGGCGAGTTTGGTAAGCATGTTGGCAGCACTCTTGGGGGGGCTTGTTTGGCCGGCTTCAAATTCGATAAAGTCCTGCTTCACGCCATCACCATCGGGAAAGAGTCCGCTCAATACGCTTAAGGGCGCAGTAGCGATCTTGGTGATCACATTATGGAGGGCATAGGTAATCATGCTGCCATAAGAAAACTTGGGATGATTGATGTCGCCGCTCACGGGAATATCGAGGGCGACCATGCCATCTGAATCTTTGAGGATTGCAATAGCGAGTTTTAAGGGGAGGTGAGGTGCATCCGAGTCCTGTACTCGTGGGCCGAATTCCATCTGTTCAATTTCTAATCCGCTGGAGCCTTCAATGAGGCCGTTATCCATGTGATAATTCAATTGTGCTTTCACCCCGCCGCCAGTCGGTGCGTGGCCGAGCACAGCTACGCTATAGCCAGCAAAGGAGGGTATGCTTACGCCATCCGCCGAAATCTCCAAGTGGGTTGATTTAAAAGGCTTCGCGGGTAACATGCTGCCTTTGATTTGTAAGTGTCCTGATGCACTGCCAGCAAGGCTCATCGCGAGATCCAGTTCGAGGACTTGTTCTGCTGGACTCACATAAGGTCCCATCGTCATGGTGATATCCCTGATCTCAAGATCGACCGGAGGTTGGACGGACTCGTCCTTGATGTGAACCGTGCTATTGCTGATGGAGCATCTTCGCAAGTTCATGGCAAAGGCATTTGCCCACGTCTTGGCATTGTGCTCGTTACTGTTTAGTTTCTGGAACAGCTCAGCTGCTTTAGCAATAGCCTCGCCGATGTCTTTGTGTGCAGCGACTACCCCCAATTGAGTTTTCTTACTCCGCGTATTCTGCCCAGGGCGCTGAAGTTGCTTATCAGAAAAACTATCACTCGATGGCTGCGGGGAAGCCTTTTCAACCAACTTGATTTGGCCCTCGCCGTCTCGAACCAGTAACAGTGATGCAGCATCGACATTGAGAGAATCGAGGCGCATAGATTGACCTACCAAATCAAAGCAAAACCCATCCATGCTGAGTGCGTTGATACGATAAGGCGGCTGATCATTACCAGGCGTCTGCAGGCTGAAGTCTTGAAGGGCTAGTTTGCCGTTGGTTACTCCTAGCTCAGGTGTCACGGCAAGCGGGCGAAATCTGTAGTCAAAGGACACATCTATGACGCCACTAGCGATCTCTGCGTTAACCATCGTGCTGCCGAAACGGGAAAAATCAGGAAGTTTCAGCGACTTTAGTGAGACACTGCCGACTGAGCTCAGTGGATCGAGGCGCAATGAGCCAGTGATCTCCAATTGTTCATCAGCGGTGGTGGCAAGGCTGAAGCGGTAGGGGTTGTTATTATGGGCATCGGTGCTTAGGTCCTTCATGACAAAGGAAATGTCTTTGGCCTCGCGTTCAAAGCTGTGGTCGGCTGTCTCGACCTGTAACTGGAGGCCTGCATTGCGAACTTCAAGCTGACCTATTAACACTGAGGGGATGATAAAGGGTTCGGAAGGATCTTTGGCAGGGGATTGCTGCTTTGAGCCAAAAAGGGAGGCGAGGTTGAGTTGGCCAGATTGACTGATATGCAAATCACAGTGCGGCTGATCCAAAATGAGTTCATGCACCACATAGCAATCACTGAAAAACGAGCTTGGCTGCAGATGAACTCTGAATTGGGCAAATGATGCGGCGACCTTGCCGTCGCTTGTCGTGCCCGTATAATCCTCAATCTTCAGCTCACAAGTGAAGGGGTTGAAGCGAAAGCGCTCGACCTCCATGGTGCCGAGGATTTTGTCATTCACCTTGGCGAGGGCGATGTAGCGAAGCGCTAAGGGCACTCCGAGAAATCCACCGACAAGGTAAAGGCAAAACAGGCAAAGCACACTGATGACAATACGTCGGGCCCACCGGCTACCCGTCAGAGAGGAAATAAATTTTGGGGTTTTGCAGTTCACTTTAGAGTCAAGATACATGGCTTTTCTATGCCGTGAAGATGAAAATCAGCAGAGATACAGGCGGCGATAAGCTCGGCTAAGCGCATGGTCTATTGGAGAAGATGCAGTCTACATTTCCGCCTCAATAGGAAGGAGTGAGAAAATCCAGTCCTCGATGCGTTGCATACGAGACCCTGCTGGCTGACTCTTGAGGCTTTGGTCGTCTCCAACCCAGAGAAGGCTGCCGTCGGTCTGCTTCTGAACATGCCAAGCATTACGTCTGTGAAAGTCTGGACGCATGGCCTCACGTAATTGGCGGTTGAATTCCTTGCTCTCGATGACAAGTCCCATTTCGGTATTGATGCGCAGGGAGCGGGCGTCGAGATTACAACTTCCGATAAAAACCTTATCGTCATCGATAATAAGGGCCTTGGCGTGAAGCCCTATGCTGCGATTGCCCGCATCTCCTCGCATATGACGGCTACGGTCTTTGCCCTCTGAGCGAAGTTCGTGAAGGTCGGCCCCGTGGTCGATGAGTTGCTTGAGGTGGCGGCGGTAGGATGCGTGTGCTGCCGTGTGGTTATTTGAGCGCAAGGAGTTGGTGAGAATGCGGACTTGCACTCCGCGGCTCTCAGCGCGCTCTATCGCGGCTTCCAGTTGGGGTGTAGGAATGAGGTAGGCTGAAATGAGGACAATTTCTGAATCGGCGCTGTCGACGAGTTTGCGGAGATCGTGAGCGACCTGAATCGGAGCTTCACTGGCCTTGGCCGGATTTTTGTGAGGTGGGCGATCGACGAGAAGGGTAGGGTAGCCGGCTACTGCGGATCTTCCCGCTTTCATCCAGGCAGCATGGCGGGCTGAGGTAGCCTCTTGTTTTATGACTCCAGGAAAGGGTTTTAGCGATTGTCGGTAGGAGCTGAGACTCAGCTTTGATTTGCCCGTGCCGGGTAGATTCTCGGCGGGAATGGCCCAGTGGTCGTTCCAATAGCGGTCAAAGGCTTTACTGAGAATGCGGACGTGCTGGCCACCGGTTAGGACCTCAAGGTCTCGGAAGTTCATCTTGGAGTCGTGGCCGAAGTATTCGTCTGCGAGATTACGCCCTCCGACGATGGCAGCACGGTTATCAACAACGAGGATTTTATTGTGCATGCGGTGATCAACGCGTGAGAAGTCGCCGAGGTTGAGCAGTATGCGCATGGCGCTGCCGCCGCTGCGTCGTGCGTAGGGGTTATAAACCTTAAATTCGACGTTAGGGTGTGAGTCGATGGCGTGCACGATGGGATCCTTTTTCTGCAGAAAGGAATCATCCATTAACATGCGCACCCGCACGCCGCGATCAGCAGCTAGGAGAAGGCGCCGTAGAAGTTCCTCGCTCACGGGATCATCACCGAGGAGGAAGGATTGTAAGTCGATGCTGACGGTGGCGCTATCGAGGGCACGAAGACGCCAATCGACGGCATTGGGTCCATGGTCGAGAAGCACAAACCAGTCATCTGAGCGAAGGCTGGAGAGGGCGTTCCAGGTCGGGGCACTTGCTGGGGGTAGGGCTTGTTCTGCTGGTCCTAAGAAGGGATTGATGTGGCTACTACAGGAGCTTAGCTGCAGGGTAGCAGCTGCCACTATGGTGAACTGAAAAGGGCGTGTTGCTTTCATGTGATTTTAACTAAGCGGCGTTTAATGTAGGCTTTAGTAATCCATGGACCTGTCCAGACGTAAGATCCATCCCGCCTCGCCAGCTTTGAGTTTGTATTGGAGCTGGCGTGTTTTGCCAGTGGGTTTGCTATTGGTGTCATTCTGATGGTAAAGTGGGAAACGGCGCAGCAAGGCGCCTTCGCCGACGGCGAATTGATCGTGGCCCATATAGCCTTTGGAGTTTGCCTTGTCCTCCGTCAAGTCAGCAAGAAAGATAGGCGTGAGGGATTTTTTTTGATTGCAGGCGTAGGCGATGAGTGAGCCATAGGATCCGCTTCCGGCACCTTGGACATAGACATAAATCTCAGGGAAGCCGTTGGCATCGAGATCCTCGACCTCGGCATTAGTGATGGAACCTTCGATCTCGACGACGATGGGATCGTTTTTCCCCTCTAGGCCAGAGGGGGTGATGGTGAGTGTGTTGATCGAACCCTGATTGGGACATTGAATAAGAAAGCTGACCCCTTGCAGTAATATGCTTTCTTCAAAGCCTTTATTGGAGGTCTGCACGGTTTCTTCAGCTGTGGAACAAGGGGTACAGGCGCTGAGTATGAGGAGTGCCAAGAGTGGGATGGGTGTAAATTTCATGGGAATGATGGCGTTTTAATTACTAGAACTGTTTTTATTTTAGAGCATTGGCAAAGCCATACCATGATTTTTTTGGTTTTCATATTGTCGCCCAAAAGAGGTCAATTGTAGGACGGGTTTTATCTGTGCTTGTTCATGGTGGGGTTTTAGGAAAGGTTGCTTGCATGAAGCCTTATGTGAAGCTCGGTGAGTCAAAAATGTCTGATGGCACGGTTTTTTCTCTACACAAACATGATGATAAATTTTACCTGAAGTACAATGGCTTTGATTTGATGAGCACAGCACTGACTTGCTCGGAGGAAATGCTCTCAGAGATTGGGCTAGCAAAGCTACTTGAGGGTAAGGCGAGCAGGCCCAAGCATCCCGCGGTGTTGATCGGTGGTTTGGGTTTGGGCTTTACGCTCAAACGCGCGCTGCAATTAGTAGGTAGCCCTGCGACGGTGGAGGTCGCGGAATTGATGCCGCCCCTCATCGAGTGGAATCGGACGTTTCTCGTCGAGCATAATGGCCCTTTATTAGAAGATCCTCGGACCAAGATTAGCCAAGGCGATCTTTTTGACATCATCAATGCGAAAAGTAGGTCTAGTTATGATGCGCTTTTGTTGGATATTGATAATACGCCAGATGATTTGATCACTGCAGGTAATGCGCGGCTCTACTCGCCGAGTTTTCTGGCAAAGATCAGAGAAATTTTAACTCCGGTTGGCTGTGTTGCTTACTGGCTATCTGAGCCTGCACCTAAATTCCGCAAATGCCTCATCAAAGCTGGATTTGATGTCGAAGAGCAGGCTGCCAAGCCGCATGAAAAGTCCAAGCGAGCAAGGCACTGTATTTACCTCGCCACGCCCAGAGGTTGATTGCTTGGGCTTTTGGTGTGGATGTTTTTTGACTGGGCGTGCGGGGCTACCGCATTTAGCTCACGCTTTGGTGATATGATACACACCATCTCCGTATTCGGAACGAACATCGTCATCCACTTTGTCGATTTGATAGCCTATGTCGTTTTTGAGCGATTCATATATTTCCTGAGAAATAACGAGCCCATTAGTTTTTGAGAAGCGGTTAATTTTGGAGCACCGGTTTACGGTTGAACCAAAGATGTCATGAATATCATTTTTTGATGCAGACATGACGGATCCATAAACGGCACTGATTCGGTAATTGATTTGATGATGTTTACCATGGTTAAGGTTGTTGTTGAGCTCGGCATTGGCCCTGCTCATTTCTAAACAACAGTCGATGGCTGGGAGTTGCTCGCTTTTGGATGGCGTTGAGGATGCTTTGAAGTAATACAAAATAGCATCCCCCATACTTTTCACAATCGTTCCACCATGGCTTATGATGATTCGACTCATGACTTGGTCAAAAGTGCTGTAGAGTTCCGCAGCTTCGTGCTCAGATAATTGAGAGGTGATTAGTGTAGAGTCCTTAATGTCGATGATGCATACAACAACGTAATCGCTATCATCTTTAAATTTGAGAAGTGATTCCTCCTGGCGCCTAATAATGTCCATGTCGCTTTTTAGCGATATGGCGTCTGCCAGCTTCTCTTTTCTGAGTCGAGAGGTTGTGGCGAAACTTCTTGTTAGGTAATATCCTAATACAGAGAGGACAAAACCAACAAGGAGGACAATGAGATTGATGGTTTTACTTTTGCCGCCGTAAAACAATGGTAGGTAGTTTGCTGCGGGCTCACCTTCGAGACTGACAATCCATTTTTGGTCATAAATGTCTAGTGTCTTGGAATGCTCGAATCTTGGTAGGAAGTCTTTGTGTTTACTGTTTTTATGTGAATTAAATAGTATATTCTTATCTGATTGTTGCTGGTCATATATCACCATGTGCATCTTTGCTAGAACTTCAGGTTCAATTAAGGCTGTAATAAAATCATCCATCCTGATGACTGCGTTGATGATCCCGTCTAATTCTCTCGGAAGGTGCTGTTTGTCTATCCTTTCGTTGGTGAAAAACGGAATGTTCATCAATAAACCACTTTGGATATTTTTAGCATCCTCTTGTACGAGTATTATTTTTCTTGTTATGGATGTGGCTTCACGTGCTCTTGCGCTCTCGATGGCATTTCTTCTTATCTTCTCGGAATATTTGTCATATCCGATGGCTTTTATGTTTCTGTGGTTCAGCGGTTCAAGAAAAACGACCGGAAAATATTCTAGGCGATCACCGCTGGGTTTGATTTTGTAATCAGCCATGCCGTATGTAAGGAGTCGCTCCTTGAGTTCATCGATATCTTTTTTCGTACTGACTTGTTGAATGTAGCCGATACCTTGAAGTCCAGGGTAGTGGTTCTGAAATTGCAATTTATCGAAATAAATGTCCCACTCTTGTAGACTGACTTCTTTGGAGGCCATGAAGAAGGATTTCACGCCAGTAAGCAGACCTTCGTAAGATGAAATTCTCTTGATGATGAGCTGGTGAATTCTTTCCGCTTCAAATTCAAATTCCGCTTTTGCATTTTTTTGCTCAATGTAACTTAGCGTAGTCCAAATAACGCCTGTCGCTATTAGTCCTAGTATAAGAACAATAGATGGCTTGCGACTTTTCATGCTAGTTTGTCCTCAATAGGTTAACAGGTGGTTCACCTCGAGTGCGTCAAATAATATGACTAACAAGTGATTGTTAAGATATATTAAATATATGATTACGTTACAATATTATAATATGATATTCTTTCCCTCGTTTATGTGGGTGGGCTGAGGTTTTTGCGGGGGCAACATAGCTTGGAATCATGCATCCCCCAAAAAAGTTTCATTCTTGGGAGAAAATGATAGGACGTTTCTTTTTTTTGCGTATTGTATCTGTTAAACATCTTTTGAAGCTATGAATCATGATATTGGACATTCTGTAAGTGCATCTTCAGGATTGCGCTCCAGTCTGCCCACCCGCAGAGATTTTTTGAATGTAGGTGTTCTTACAGGCCTTGGGTTGACTCTTCCTCAGTTCCTCAAGATGCAAGCGCACGGTGCTCAGAAGCATTACGAGTCCAAGGAGGGAGCGGCTAAGTCGGTGATACAGATTTTTCTCCCAGGGGGCATGGCTCAGCAGGAATCTTTTGATCCCAAACCACTTGCACCAAGTGAATACCGGGGTCCTTACGGAGCAATCAATACCGTTCTTCCTGGTGTGCAGTTCAGCGAGAATCTCAAAGAGCTGGCCAAGCTGGCTGACAAGATGACGGTGATACGTTCGATGTCTCATGGTGAAGCTGCACATGAGAGAGGCACGCAGAATATGTTCACTGGCTACCGACCCAGTCCGGCGATTCAGTATCCATCGATGGGCTCGGTGATCGCTCATGAGTTAGGGAGCAAAAATAACCTTCCTCCCTATGTTTGTGTTCCAAATGTGCCTAACATTCATGCAAATTCCGGTTACTTGAGCTCGGCTTACGGTCCCTTTGGTTTAGGATCAGACCCATTTCATAAAGGTTTCAAAGTGCGTGATCTGAACATGCCGGACGGAGTAGGTGATGACCGCTTTTGCCGGCGCAAGTCACTTCTTAAAACCGTGGATGAACATTTTCGCTCTATTGAAAAATCAGATGCATTGGATTCGATGGATGCGTTTTATCAACATGCTTATAAGTTAATTTCCTCTCAGCAAGCGCGAGAGGCTTTTGACCTCTCCAAGGAGCCGGATAAGCTCAAGGATATGTATGGCAGGACACAGGCTGGACAGCGTATGCTGCTGGCACGTCGCCTAGCTGAAGCGGGGGTGCGTTTTATCTCAATGACGGCCGGTGGTTGGGATCACCACGACAACATTAAGGAGGGTATAAAGAATAACCTGCCCCCTGTAGATAAGGCGGTCGCTGCTTTATTACGTGATCTTGAGGACCGTGGCATGCTCGATAGCACGCTTGTTATGCTGACTTCGGAATTTGGTAGGACACCTAAGATCAACAAGAATAATGGACGTGACCACTGGCCACGGGTATTTTCTGTAATGCTCGCTGGTGGGGGTGTGCAAAAAGGATTGATTTATGGTAAGTCCAATGCACTCGCCGCTGAGCCTGAGGAGGATAGGGTAGGTGTGGCTGATCTGGCGACGACAGTCTACAATCAGATTGGTATCAACGCGGATAAGGAGCTGATGGCGCCGGGTGGAAGGCCGATAGAAATTGTTGATGGCGGTAGTGTGATTAAGGACCTTCTTATTTGATTTTTATACAGTGAATCTAAGCAGGGCTTTCATCGCAGGCACAACACTATGGTCGTTTACGACGTGTTTGCACGCTTTCAGCCCTGAGTTGTCGTCCCTTCTTCCGCGTGGTGGTATGCGTGGTGAGGAGGTGCAGGTTGATCTCCGTGGTAAACTGATGTTTGAGCCACAAGAACTCATCTGTTACACTAGTGGGGTAACGGTCAAATCTCTGACTAAAGTTAGTGACAAACATATCAAAGCTGTTTTGGCCATTGAAGCTGATGCTCCGTTGGGTGAGTATCCTCTGCGGCTGCGGTGTAAGGGCGGCTTCACCTACATGTCGACTTTTTGGGTGGGCCAATTTCCGAGTGTTAAGGAAATCGAGCCAAATAACGATCTCAGCGAGCCTCAGGATATTAAATTCAACTCCACTGTATATGGCGTTGCGGGCAAAGAAGATGCTGATTTTTACCGAGTAAAAGTGAGCAAAGGCCAGCGCATCTCTGCTGAGCTAGAGGCGATTAGGCTGGGTAAAATTTTATTCGATCCTTATCTTGCCATCTTGAATGAACGCAAAGAGCTCATGGCGTCTGCGGATGACACCGCGCTATTGCGCCAGGATGCCTATGTGTCCGTTATCGCTCCGGATGACGGTGAGTATCTGATTATGGTCAGGGAGGCTTCTTATGAGGGAAATAGTAAGTGTCGTTATCGACTCCATGTGGGTGGTTTCTCACGTCCAGCTGCCGTGTATCCACCAGCAGCAATCCCTGATGTGAATGCTGAGTTTCGTATGATAGGTGATCCGACAGGAGACTATACGGTGGAGGCGACCCCCATGGGAGAGGAAGGATCTCACTACAAACTGTTTGTTCAGCGCAATGGGATGAGCTCACCCTCGCCGAATAGAGTGTTGGTAAGCTCTTTACCTTTTGCTAACGAGCATGAGCCCAATGGCGAGTCGAAACATGCGACACCTATAGAACCCTTGGCCGTTCCCTGTGCTTTTCATGGCATTATTTCCAAAAAAGACGATGTCGACTGGTTTCGTTTCTCTGCCAAGAAAGGCGATAATCTGCGCGTTCGTGTCCGGGCGAGGTCATTGCGCACACCTCTTGATAGTGTGCTGATTCTGCGTGATGCCAATGGCAAGCAACTTGGGCGTAACGATGACCAGGGAGGACTAGATAGCATTATTGACTTCAAGCCTGCGGCGGATGGAGAGTATTTCGTCAATGTCCGTGACCAGCTAGGTAACGGTGGCCCGGATTATGTTTACCGGGTAGAGATTGCTCACCGAGAACCATCCCTGTCGGCTGCAATTCCTATCGGCAAGAGGTATGATAGCCAGTATCGTAAGATGATTAATGTGCCACGAGGTAATCGCTATGCCACGGTGGTCAATATCTCTCGTCAGAATATCAGTTGCGAGTGTGAGTTGAAGGCTGATTCATTACCGCCCGGGGTGAGTATGAAGCACAGTGCTGCACCCAAGAGTGCGAACAACTTTCTTGCTGTGTTTGAGGCAAGCGCAGATGCCCCTATTTCTGGTGGACTGCACCGCTTCACAATCTCTGATGCAAACCCTGAGAGTAAGGTGCATGGTAGGCTCAAGGAGACCATTGATTTTGCGCAGCAAAATAACGTCGGTGTGTTTCATAGTGTCCATGATGACAGGATTGCGGTGGCAGTGATTGATGAGGCTCCATTCCATATTGATTTAAAAGTGCCGCCGGTTCCCATCGTGCAGAACGGCGCAACGCGCTTGAAAGTTACGCTGAGGCGTAGTCCTGGATTTGAAGAGGCTGTCAAAGTAACGCTTCCGTGGAAACCTCCTGGCCTGGGTGCTCCGACGGATATCACTATCCCCAAGGGGGAACGTGAGGCTTTTTATGAGATCAATGCCAGTGGAGATGCTGCGACAGGTAGCTATAAGATCTGCGCGGTTGCGCAGGCCCAGACGGAAAAGGGAGAGGTGGTGGTCTCTTCGTTATTGCAGAAACTTACTGTTGCCGAGCCACTGGTGAGCATGAGCTTGGAAATGGCCTCCACCGTACCCGGACAGGACACGGTCTTCATTGGTAAGGTAGAGCACCATGGAGCCATTCAAGGTCAGGCGAAGGTCATTTTGCATGGGTTGCCCCACGGGGTGACAACGCCAAGCAGAGCAATTAGCGCCAAGACCGGAGAGGTTCACTTTAAGCTGAAGGTTGCCGAGGACGCCGCCAAGGGTAAACACAATGCGGTTTTTTGCCAGATCCTGCCGATCAAAAACGGTTATGAAATCGCACACAACACTGGTCATGGCGGGACTTTGATGATCAATCCGCCACCTCCTCAAAAGAAATCTGAAAAACCAAACAGCGCGGACGACAAAAAATCAATTGCAGCCAAACCCAGTAAACCACTTTCCCGGCTTGAACAACTCCGGCAGCGTAAAAGGTAATGATTTGTTCTTTCAATCAGATATACCGATTCGTCACAGGAATGAGCCTGGTGACATCGTTGGCTGCCGCCCCTGATTTCCATCAGGATATTAAACCAATCCTTGAGCAGAATTGTGTTCGCTGCCACGGGGAGGATAAGGATAAGGGTAATCTCCGTTTACATACTCATGCTCTGGCGATGGAGGGCGGTGAGACTGGGGATGCTATTGACCTGAACAATCCGGAGAAAAGTCTAATTCTCGAGCTGGTATCGCTATCACATGATCATGCTGACATCATGCCCCCGGCACCTCAGCATGATGATGCTGATGACAAGGGTGGTAATCCTCTTCATAAAGATGAGATTGCCTTGTTGGAAAGCTGGATCCGAAGTGGAGCTGACTGGCCGGCAGGAGTGACTCTGAAAGCCCAAGAGAAAACCCGTAGAGAGAAAAACCTGCATGAGTCTGATCCTGATCTCGCTGCCATTGAGGTGTTTCCAAAGCGAGTCAGCCTTGAAACCAGTGATGATTTTCACCGTGTGCTCGTCATTGCCCATTACAAGGATGCCAGTTGCCGAGATGTCACACCATCGGTAGATTTGAGGATAACCGGGGAAGCTGTGGTCCGAGTTGAAGGGACGACTCTTTTTCCCGAGGCTAATGGTTCGTGCAATGTGGAGATCACTTACCGAGGTAAGCAGCTTAATGTGCCGGTAGTTGTCAAAGATGCAGGAACGGTGAGGGAGGTGAGTTTCCAGCGGGATGTAATGCCGGTTCTCACAGCCTCGGGCTGTAACACCGGATCGTGTCACGGATCAGCCCGTGGCCAGGATGGTTTTATGCTCTCACTCTTTGGCTATGACCCTGTGGGTGACCATTACCGCATTACCCGTGCGATGCCGGGCCGGCGTATCAATCTGGCTCTGCCAGAGGATAGCCTGCTATTGAGCAAGGCCACAGAGGCAGTACCTCATACAGGAGGCAAGCTGTTTGATAAACACAGCCGTTCTTATAAGGTCTTGCTCGATTGGGTAAAGGCTGGGGCTAAATACGATGCCCTAAAAGAGGGGGAAGAGAAGGTGGTTTTGCCTACGGCTATTGAGGTGCGCCCCACGGAAGCTGTGCTCAAAGGGGGTAATCAAATGCTGCCACTGAGCGTGAGGGCTATTTACTCTGACGGAAGTGATCGTGATGTTACCGATCTTACTACCTTTTCGACCAGCAACGATAACTCGGTAAGAGTGGATCCAAGCAGTGGAATGATGAATTCAGCGAAACGAGGGGAGGCATTTGTGATGGGCCGTTTTCACACTTTTTCCGAGGGAATGCATACGATCGTTATTCCTGCCGATGCCGACTATCAGAGACCCAAGCTTGAGGAGGTCAATTACATTGACCGTCTTGTGCATGAAAAACTGCATCGCTTGCGGGTCATTTCCTCGGAGCTATCTGATGATCCGGTTTTTGTCCGTCGTGTTCACCTCGACCTCGTTGGCAGGTTGCCAACACCGGGTGAGTTGGAGGATTTTCTCAAGGATACGAATCCCGAAAAACGCACAGCTCTCGTTGACCGCTTGATCAACACCAATGAGTTTACCGAAATCTGGGTCATGAAATGGGCAGAGCTACTCCAGATTCGAACTTTTCCAAACCAGGTGAGTTACAAAGCAGCATTGCTTTATCATAATTGGCTCCGAGCGCGTATTGCCCAAAATGCGCCATTCAATGAGATTGTGCGTGAGTTACTTAAGTCGAAAGGGGGGACATTCTCAACACCGGCAACGAATTTTTTCCAGGTGGAGCTGGAGACTAAGCTGCTGACTGAAAATGTAGCTCAGGTATTCATGGGTACACGTATTCAATGTGCCCAGTGTCACAATCACCCGTTCGACCGCTGGACGATGGATGACTACTATAGTTTCGCTGCCTTTTTTGCTCAGGTAAAAAGAAAGAAAGCCGGGGATCCGCGTGAACAAATCATCTTTGATGGTAGCGGCCAGATCAAACATCCTGTAACGAATAAAAATGCCAAGCCCCGTTTTCTTGGTGGTGCAACTCCAGACGATTCGGATAAATCACGCCGTGAACAAGTAGCCGATTGGCTCGCTTCCCCTGACAACCCTTGGTTTGCACCTAACGTTGCTAACATAGTCTGGGCACATTTTTTTGGTATTGGAATTGTTGAGCCTGTCGATGATGTCCGTGTTTCCAATCCGCCATCAAATCCGGCCCTGCTCACAGAATTGGCAAAACAGTTTGTTAGTTATAATTATGATTTTAAAAAACTGGTGCGGGATATCTGCCTTTCGAGAACTTACCAGCTATCAACTCACACCAATTTAAGCAATGAAAGTGATACTCGCAATTTCTCTCATGCCAAATCACGCCGGCTGCGTGCTGAGGTTTTACTGGATGTTATTTCTCAGGCTACAGATACAAAAAACAAGTTCAAGGGACTACCAAAGGGAGCCAAGGCCGTGCAGATTGCTGACGGTAACACCTCGACTTATTTCCTGAAAACCTTTGGCCGAGCAACGCGTGAGACGGTTTGTTCTTGTGAAGTGAAAATGGACCCCAGTCTCTCACAAGCACTGCACCTACTCAATGGAGATACGGTGAACAAGCGAATCAAAGACGGAGGAGTGATTAGAGCTCTGGTAAAGTCCGAGAAATCGCCAGCTGAGATCATTGATGCTCTGTATCTACGTTGCCTCACCAGAACCGCCACGACGGTGGAGAAAGAAAAACTAATGGCTCATATCAATACTGAGGAGAATGATGAGGCTCTTAATGAAATCTATGAGGATATTTTCTGGGCTCTTCTCAATTCCAAGGAATTCATCTTCAATCACTAGTTGTGTATATCAAGACGGCTTATCACCAGGTATTTTTTAATCACACCTCTTTGGTTGTGTTGCTTGCACTTGTGTTCTCGGTTTCAGCTTCCTCGGCTCCGCCTAACTATGAGGACGATATCCGGCCTGTTTTTGAAAATGCCTGCTTTAATTGTCATAATCCGGATAAGCAAAAAGGGGATTTAGACCTAACCACTTACAGTGCAGCTATGCGTGGTGGATCCGGAGGTAAGTTTGCCGAGCCAGGTGACGGAGCTGACTCAAAAATCTATGGTGTTATAACGCACACTCTGAAGCCTAAGATGCCCCCTAAGGGGGACAAACTTGATAAAAAAGAGGCGGAGTTAATCCGTGCTTGGGTTGATGGCGGCTTGTTGGAAAATAAGTCTGGTAAACCACGCCAAAAGAAGAGGCCTGCCTATGTGCTTAGTAGCGCTCCATCAGCAGCCAAACCAGAAGGGCCACCACCAATGCCAGAACATGTTTTACTGGAGCCTGTGGTGACCAGTGCGCGCGCCTCGGTTGTGGCAGATATGGCAGCCAGTCCATGGGCGCCGTTGCTGGCAATTACGGGCCAGCGTCAGGTTGTTCTTTATGATACCGACAATATGGAGATGGTTGGTATTTTCCCCTTCGAGCATGGCCAGCCTGAAGTCTTGTCCTTTCATCCTTCGGGTAAATATCTGCTTGCTGGTGGTGGCGTTGGCGGAAAGTCAGGCACTACGGTTACATGGGATGTGAAAACAGCCAGTGTAGTGCTCAGGGCCGGCAAAGATTATGATGCGGTCATAGCTGCGTCATTGAGGTCTGATCTTGGGGGTGTGAGCCTTGGGGGACCGGGTAAAAGAGTTAAGCTTTGGGATACGGCACTAGATGAACAAGTCATCTCGATTAAAAAACATACGGACTGGGTAACGAAGCTTGCCTACTCACCGGATGGAGTTTTATTGGCTTCCGGTGGGCGTGGCGGTGATCTCTACGTTTGGGAGGCTGATACAGGTAACGCTTTTCATCATTTGCGTGGTCACAAGGCAGCGATTACCGGCATGGCATGGCGATCAGATTCTAATGTGCTCGCCACGGTGTCCGAGGATGGTCAGATGATCATTTGGGAAATGAATAATGGAAAGCAGATCAAAAAGCTAGTAGCCCACAAGGGTGGGGCACTATCTATCGATTGGAATCATAATGGACACCTTGTGACAGGTGGCAGGGATAGGAAGGTTAGGCTTTGGAAGCCGGACTTTAAGCCTTTGAGGGATTTCCCTGTATTTGACGAATTGATTAATGAGGTTTCATTTAGCTATGATGGGAAACGAGTTTTTGCTGCGGGCTGGTCTGGCCTAATTACTGTCATGGATGTTGCTAGTGGTGACAAGTTGGGCGTCATAAAAGCAAATCCTCCAGCTATCGCATCAAGAATCGAAACCTTGCTTGAAGAAGTAGGTTCGTCTGAAAATAAACTAGCAATAAAGAGCAAAAGCCTAGAGGTGGCGGCTGATAAGTTAGCAGAGGCTAGTGGTGCATTGGCAGAAATAGAGCAAAGGCACGATGATGCGGTCGCAACCAATAAAAATATGTTCGCAAATCGGTCAAAGGTCGAATCTGCGATGAGAGAGATGGGGGTGGAGCTGGAGTCCTTGAATAAAGAACGTCAACAGCTACAACACGCTCTGACTAAGGCGCGTGAGATCAACCATAAGCACAATGCAGCCCTTACTGTATCGCATAGGGATCACCAACAGGCAGAGAAAGAGGGTCGTAAGCTACTAGATATCGAGAAACGCATGCTGGATTCTCTGGAAAGAATAATGCAAGCGGTTGAGAAGAAGCCAAAGGATGAAAAGCTGGCAGCTCAAGTTGCCGAGCTGCAGTCAAAGATCGAAGCTCACCGCAGGAAGCTGAGTGATCAATTAAAGCAAACAGAAACTCGCAAGCTTGCTTTTTTGAGCCTCACTGAGGGTCAAAAAAAACCAGGTGACCAGCTTGCGCGTGCAGATGCTGCTTGGAGGGATATCAATCAAAAATACAACTCATATCAAGCTAAGCGCAAGCAGCTAAACGATGACCGCAATGCGCTCAATAAAAAGTTGTCAGAGCACAAGCGGCTTATGAATGTTCTACAAAAAGAAATGAAATCAGCTCATGCAGAATATATACAAATCAAAGGGGGCTTCAGTAAGGCGGAAGATGATTTTAATATAGTAGCTGAAAAAAATAAGAGTCTGTTTGCGGGCATAAAACACTGGCGAGCGGCCACTGTTAATGCCGAGGCGATCAAGCTTAATGATGACATTGTGCAGCTTGAAGTAATGCTACATGAGAATATGGATAAATTTACTTTGGCTGCAGAGGATGCGGGAAAAATTCATGATCGGCTTAAGTTTGAGGCGAAAGTAAAGGAGATCGCTGGTTTGCGGAGTAAAATCGATCAGATGACGCCCTTGCTTATGAGTAAGCAGGTTCTTTTTGCTGAAAAGAAAGAGCGTTATCAGCAAATGATCAGTCAGTAATCAATTCTTTGCTCTGATGATGTCGTTGTGAATCATGAGCCAGAAATTTCTTGAAAGCAGTGATTCCAGAAGTCAGCGCAGGCCGAGTTTTTAGCTTTGCAGCCATTATGGATCTTCACTGGTGGCCTCTGCTACACGAACGAATTCGATTGCAGTAAATTTGTTCATTTTCATGACTGGAATATTTAGCATGCCGTTTTTCACGGTTAAAACTGCACTCTCTGAGTAGCGTGCATCGATGTCGCTTCCGTCTTTGGGGCTGATATTCTTTGTGATGATGTGAGCTTTATAGCGGTCCCCCTCCTTGAAGCCTTCTCCACGGTAGTCTTTTGATGAGAACTCGTTGTTGTAGTGCCTGCCATTTTGGATGCTCGATGGCATGGCGACTTTGACCCAGTGCTTCGCGGTGGCGCCGCTGGCGTAGATGAGTAACATAAAGCTATTACGGGTGCGGTTGTATGAGGAAATACGGTAGCGCTCAGGTCCGGTGAAGTCTGGGCCAAATACGCCAATATTGTTGCCAGCTTCACCTGCTACGGCATGACGAATCACTTCGTCATTACCTCCAGATATTTGGGCATACCAACGCCAGATATAATAGTGGAGATGATTAGGGTCAGACGGATCAATATAGTCCTCAATGGTGAACGGGAATTGAAGCTTTTCATCCATCAGCTTGACTTCGAAGTCATCATCATTTCCTCTGACCACTACCTTAGATGTAACGATGTCAGGACCGGCATGTTTGGAGGGGATAACAATATCAGGCATGAGTTTTTTGATTCTGCCATTATAGTCGTGTCGTTTAGTTAAGCCCATCGACCAACTACTAGAGTTGTCAGACCATGGGAAGTTCATGGTGTTGAGTCCGCGCTCGAGGCATTTGCCCATGATGGTGATTGCCCTGAGGTAGGCGTCGAGCTCGTTGCGTGAGCCATCTCCGTTGACGTCGGCAGAGTTGTGGGTGTCGTCCCAAGTGATCCATGACTCCGAGGCCATCACTGCTTTGCCTCGGTGGCCGTAATCGTCGAGTTTATTACGTGCGAGATCATAATTGCCCCAGACCGATGCCACGTAGGCGCCGTCGACAGTACCGTATCCGTCGTTTTGATCAGAGACGTTGAGATTGAGAGCGTCAATTTCCTCCATCATATCGGAAGATGCAATTAGCTGATCATAAAAGTTGTTAATAGCTAGACCTCCAGTGGCATTTAGACCGTCCACGGTTTCACAACCAAAGCAGGGAGAACAGCCAGAAGTAGAGATGATAACCGGAGCACTCGGTGTTTCGGCATAAACTTTGCGGATAGCTCGAGCCCCCTTGGTGAAAACCTCGGAAATCATGTAGTCCATATCGCCATCATTGAGGTGCATCTTAAGATTGGCTTCGTGGGCAAGTTGGTAAGCGTCTACTCGGCCTTTGAAGTGTCGTGCGATACGTTCGACAAAAGCTGGGTAGAGACCTGGCTTGGCTTGCACGCCACCAGCTTTACCGCCAACGGCAGCCCAAGCAGGGCAGTGCCAGAATACAAATTCACACTTCACCCCCCGCGCAATACAGGCGTCAACAGCTTGCTCTATTGTTTTGAGATAGCCGGACATGTGTTGGCTATAGTCGGTGCTTTCCTCGCTCGGCTCTGAAGCACTCCAGGCAACCCAGAATTGAGCGTAACTGCTGTATTTTGAGATGATCGGCCTAGCTGCATCATAGGCGTTATTTTTTGGTCTGCCGCCGTAGGGTTGCCAGCGCACTCCAATGTGCATATGGTTGGTGGTCCACTGGTAGTCAGTAAGGGTGTCGCCATCAGGAAGAAACTCAGCGATTTTCGGTGGTTTTTGATAGGGGGCTTTTTGTTGTTTATTAGACTGAGATGGGGTGTTGCTACTTGTCTTATCAGAAGCTGAGCCATGATGGCTTGTTGTGGCGAGGGCTTGTGGTTGGTTATCTGAAGGTTGAGAAGGTTGGCTACATTGCAGGACAAGAAGAAGTGGTATGATTGCTGAGAGCAGAAGGATAGTACGTTTGATGAGATTCATGATGGAAGAGCTGTTGTTGTGTGCACAATAGGTTAGTCAAAAAGGGGTGTGATCGTATACCCTCTTTTTTTGAGAAGATCCTGAACGGCTAGTTTGCCAGTATAGTGTGCCGCTCCGACAGCAAAGAAATGACACTTCTCGGGTTCAGCTTTTAGAAACTGGTCGGCTTTGTTGGCCATGCCGATATTTCTGTCATCAAGCAATGCTTTCATGAGTCGTTCGGTGAGCTCCGAATCAGAGCTCATTTGCTCCATTTCCAAGGTCATAAGCTCTGCAATTTCATGGGTTGACCCAGTCAGATAGACATTGAGTAGCCGCTCAATAGATTTGATCTCACGTTTTTGATCTGTAACCATCAGCTCAATGGAGTCAGACAGTATCATTTGCTGCTCCTGTTCATTGAATTGATCGAAAACTGCGACTTGTGAGTCTGCGCTTTCAAGAGCCGCGGTTTTCTTTTTTTCATCGATGGCGCGCTGATAAAGGACGACATCAAGAGGTTTTTTTGCCATGAGCTGGTTCTCGAGTAGTGGCAGGGTGACGGCAACAGCCCAGGTTTTAAGGCTTTCGAAGGGTGTCGAGCTGAGTGCCGGGTTTATCCCTTTTAAAGTAGCATCAAGTTTGCTGGTGAGTTCAGGGCCAATAGCTTGGGTTAGTTTCTTGCCGTCTTTGCGCATTAACAGCGGTGCCACTTTGAATTGTGCGGCCATATCAAGATCGATCTCACTGTAAAAGATGTCTGAGGCTTTGAAGGCTGACTCCGCATTGGGGTGTAAATTAATGACACGTGTATCCGAAAGGTGGATGGTGCCAAAAAGATAGGAGGGCTTTTGAAGGTTTTTGTGCTCGATTTTGTAGAGGCAGGCTTTGACGGGGTGTTTTAAGGTATCGAGTTCTACTTTTGGATCAGCCAAGCCAACACATGGCAGGAAGGCGATTACAGGTATAATGATATTTCTCATGCTCTCCACGATCATGCCAATAGGTGGCTTGCTGTAAATGAAAAAGCCATGTCAATGATCAAGCCGAAAACAGGCATGAAGTGTACGAGGGGCTCCCACACAAAGAGCCCCCCGCACGGTATTCAACGACAATGAAGTCGAGGAAATTGTATGCCTGGTTTTTTGATCCTCATATAAATTTAGGGTGGTAATGATGCTGAGAATTTCTTGCTGCAACGCTACATATTGACGGCGCTAATCTTTGGGTGTGATTTGCTGAAATGTTAGCATCTGTTAGGCGTGGACATCTATGCGCAAAATCACTAACGAATGTCAATGCTATACGATCTTTTTTGTTAACTTTTTTGAGGTAGTGATGATGTATTTACGTGATCAGCATTGCTGCGGTGAGCTTGATGAGCTGTATTTATATTTGCTATTTAAGGGGAGCGGCTTACAGATAATATGTATGAGATTATTAGTGTTTATTTGTTTTTTGGTACCAGCTATCTCGATTGCGGCTCCCAGTAAGGGGGATTGGAGTCAACAGGTGGCTGAAGGTTTAGAGGGCATCAGCGGATTTGAATCAAAACAAGAGCGCAAGCTTTTGGTTTATTCTGTAACACGAGGCTACCGGCATAAGTCGATTCCGACAGGGTTAGAGGCGATGCGTCTGATGGGGGAGAAGACGGGGGCATTTAAGGTGGTTATCAGCGATGACATGGCTAATTTTGAACCTGGAACGATCGATCAGTTTGATGCCATTTGTTTTTTGAATACCACGAAGGATGTTTTTAAGCCTGCAAATAAAGAGTGGAAAAAAATGACCCCGCCTGAAAAGGAGCGAGCTCGTGAGAAGGAACTGCGGTTGCAGAAAAGTCTGATGGATTTTCTTAAAGGGGGGAAAGGTTTTATTGGGATTCATGCTGCGACGGATACCTACTATTCATGGAGTGAATATGGAGAGATGATTGGCGGCTACTTTGATGGGCACCCATGGAATGCAGGAACCCCGGTGAGCATTATGGTGGAAAAGGGACAGGAGGATCATGCGTGCTGTGCACATTTGGAGGGAAAGAATCTCAATTTCAAGGAGGAGATTTATCAGTTCAAAGCTCCATATGACCCCAAAAAACTACATATCTTGCTCAAGCTTGATCCTGAGCAGACTGACCTGAGCAAGGGCAAACGCCCGGATGAGAGTTATGGAGTGAGTTGGGTCAAGCATCACGGTAAAGGCCGCGTGTTTTATAGCTCGCTTGGGCACAATGACCATATCTTTGCTAACCCCAAAGTGCTGGAACATTATCTTCGGGGAATTCAGTGGGCACTTGGTGATATTGAGGCTGAGGTGAAAATTGGTGAGTAAGTTTATATTTCGGCAGATTTAAAGTCACTCACTGAGTAAATGATTTGGCGCGTAGTCCAGATAATTAGCAATTTGTTCTGGTTATGGACTATACTCGGCACAGCGTGGGCTTGGTTTTTTCCGAGTCATTTCATATGGTTTATTACGGGTGATTTTCCTGGCACGGATATTCGTTTAATTAACCTTGGCTTGGGTGTTATTATGCTGGGAATGGGCATTACGCTCAGCATTGATGACTTTAAGGCCGTCCTGATGAGACCTTGGGTGGTCGGTTTAGGAGTCGTCGCTCAGTTTTTGATCATGCCATTATTAGGTTGGTCCATAGCTACGCTTTTTGATTTGCCGCCGATGCTTAAGCTTGGAGTTATTTTAGTAAGTTGCTGCCCCGGGGGAACGGCCTCCAATGTCATTTGCTATCTAGCCAAAGCAAATGTGGCATTGAGTGTATTAATGACGATGTGCTCCACACTCGCGGCAATTGTATTTACCCCCTTGCTTACCAAGTTTTATGCTAGCGCCATCCTTGATGTGGATGCTTGGTCCATGTTTCGTAGCATGCTCACTATTGTGCTATTACCAGTGGTTGGCGGAGTGCTAATAAACCAATTTTTCGGCCATAGACTGAGCGCTGTAAAAAAAGTTTCACCGATTGTATCCATACTTGTGATCGTATTGATCGTTGGTGGCATTGTCGGAGCAACCAAATCAAATATCATCGCTTATTTTGGGGCGTTGCTGATCGCTATATTTATTCTGCACGCTCTCGGTTTTTTGTTGGGATACGGTGTTGGTTATTTTACCAAACTGGCAGAGGGGGATCGGCGCACTCTATCCATTGAGGTAGGTATGCAGAATTCTGGATTAGGTAGTGCGCTGGCCAAGCAACATTTTACCCTGCTTGCGGCAACTCCATGTGCCATATCGGCTGTATACCACTGCCTCATTGGTAGTTTGCTAGCTGCAATCTGGAGGGTTTCAGAAACAGATCAAGACAGCTAAACCCCTCAGGGGAGCGAAGATGACTCCCTTTTTAAGCTAGTCTTCGGGCTTGGACTGCTTTTGCAAATTCTTCGAGCATGTTTTCAGTGGTTTCCCAGTTAATGCACTCATCGGTAACTGATTGACCGTAGGTCAAGTCAGCTAGGCTACCCTTGAGTTTTTGAGCTCCCTCAACAAGGTTCCCTTCAACCATGACGGAGGTAATGGCTCTATTTCCAGCTGCTATTTGTTCACAGAGTGACTGGGCTACAGCTGGTTGATTTCTGTAATCTTTGAGTGAGTTGCCGTGCGAGCAATCAACCATGATGGCTTTTGGTAGCCCCGCGGCTTCAAGTTGCTTAGTGACTTCTTGAATGCTCTCAGAATCGTAGTTGGGGCCTTTGGAAGAACCTCTCAGTATTAGGTGGCACGCATCATTTCCTTTGGTGGATACGATGGCAGTAACACCTTGTTTGGTCACGGAGAGAAAGTGGTGTTGTCCAGCTGATGCTTGGATGGCATCAAATGCGATTTGATTTGATCCGCCGGTGCCGTTTTTGAAGCCGACAGGCATAGAGAGTCCTGAAGCGAGCTCGCGATGGATCTGAGATTCAGTCGTACGCGCGCCAATAGCGCCCCAACTAATCAACTCAGCGTAATATTGGGGAGTGATAGTGTCTAGAAACTCTGTGCCAGCAGGAATGCCTATTTTTGCGAGTTCGATGAGTAATTCTCGGGCAATGTGTAAACCGTGATTGATGTCAAAGGATCCATCAAGGTGGGGGTCATTGATAAGTCCTTTCCAGCCGACTGTTGTGCGCGGTTTTTCGAAATAGACGCGCATGACGATGAATAGGTCATCGGTGAAGCGCTTGCTGGTTTCTCTCAGGCGGGTCGCATATTCGATTGCAGCTCCTGGATCGTGGATAGAACAGGGGCCAACGACGACCATCAGGCGGTCATCTTTTCCCTTCACAATTCCTTCACTTGCTTCACGGGCGGTTGCAACGGTTTGAGCCGCACTTTCTGGAATAGGCAAGTGATGAGATAATACTGCTGGTGAGATCAACGGTTTGATTTCGTTGATGCGGAGGTCGTCTGTCTGGAATTCGTTCACGTGCTTTGTTTAGGGTTAAAATATTAAATGCCTAGATCTAAATGAAGTAGTTTTTGGAGTATCGGCTAAATAGACCCTTGGCGTGTTTCGCCTGCTTCGTTGGCTTGCCAATAATGACCACTTTCAATGTCAAGACAGGTGAGCCAGCCGTCACGACAGGCTGAAGTGTCGATGCATATTGCGTGATCAAGCTTCAGTGGATATCCCTCCAGCTGTGGTGTATGGCCACAGACGATGATTTTGCCAGATTTGTGAGGCTTTGTTTCAAAAATTCGCTGCCATAAAGTGAAGTTTTCCTCCTGGTCTTTGAGGTCAGTTTCTGGCTCCAAGCCAGCGTGAACAAGGATGTGGTTTTGTGTCTCGTGGTAGGGCTTGCAAGATGTGAAGAAATCCCAGTAGGTCTGAGGGATGTCATCTTTGTTTAATATGGGTGGCTGAAGGTCGAAGGAACGCATGGTAGCTTCGCCTCCGTTGTAGAGCCAGAAGTAGCGCTCTTGCTCTGAGGTGAGGGAATTCTCCATCATCACCTCGTGGTTACCTTTGAGGTTGATGACACGATAGTTAGTTCCGAGTTCAATGAGTGTATCGATGACTTCTTTTGAGTCTGGCCCACGATCAATATAGTCGCCTAAGGTGACGATGGTATCATCAGTACGAAAATCAACGTAATCACATAATGCCTTGAGCGCTGTATGTGATCCGTGAATATCTCCAATGGCGAGTGTGCGCATGTTGATTGTGAGTGATTAGGGGGTTAGTTGAATCAATGTTGGTATTTCCAATCGCCACGGCTAAGTAGCTCAACTTTAGTACGGGTGATGCCGTTTTCATAGAAGCCAAGGCGTTTAGCACTTCCTGATGTTACATCAATAACACGGCCTTTGATATAAGGGCCTCTGTCTGTTATTGTGAGTATCTCTTGGCGGCTATTACTCAGATTTGTGATTCTTATCTGGCTGCCCATAGGCCATTTTTTGTGTGCTGCTGTGTGAGCATCATCAGATAATGGACGGCCACTGGCTGTGTGAGTGCCGCGGTTGGTTTTGATGTTATACCAGGAGGCATAGCCAATCTCGGTGCTGAGAGAGGGACCCAATCCGTCTGCTGATTTTGATAGCATATTGGCTTTGCAACCACAAAGGCAGAGACTCAGTGCGGTGATGTAGATACACTTTATCATGGCGGGAGCTCAGAGAATTGGTCAGCTCGTTGATTGAGCCGTGGGTTCTTTAGTCGTTTTTGAGTACTTTTATGAAGGCATCTTGAGGAATGTTAACCTTGCCGATAGCTTTCATTTTGGCTTTACCTTTTTTCTGCTTTTCGAGCAGCTTTCGCTTGCGTGAAATGTCACCACCGTAGCACTTGGCGGTCACGTTTTTACGCATCGCCGAGATGGATTCACGGGCAATAATTTTACCACCTATGGCAGCTTGAATAGCAACAACGAAGAGCTGCTGAGGGATCACATCTTTGAGCTTTTTGCAAAGATGACGGCCATAGGGGGCTGCTTTATCGACATGGACAATTGAGGAAAATGCATCCACAGGCTCGCTTGCAATAAGGATATCCATTTTCACTAATTTACCAGGTTTGTAACCCGCATGCTCATAATCCATGGAGCCATAGCCTCTAGTCATAGACTTAAGTTTGTCGTTAAAGTCGATCAGGATTTCAGAGAGGGGAATAGTGCATGTGAGCATGACACGGGTGTCATCGATGGTCTCGGTGTTCTCCATGTCGCCTCGTTTTTCCATGACGAGCTTCATCATTTCGCCAATATAATCACCCGGTATCATGATGTAGAGCCTCACTACAGGCTCTCGAATTTCTTGAACTTCCTGTGATTCAGGCAGTAAGCATGGATTATCTATGATGATTTCCTCACCGTTGGTTTTAGTAACCTCGTAAATTACTGATGGATAGGTGGAGATGATATCCATGTTGAACTCACGACGAAGTCGTTCTTGAATAATCTCCAGATGGAGCAAGCCAAGAAACCCGCAGCGAAAACCAAAGCCCAGAGCCACAGAGGATTCTGATTGCCATGTAAAGGCGGCATCGTTGATCTGCAGCTTGCCCATGGCAAGCTTGAGAGCTTCGAAATCTGATGAATCAACTGGGTAGATACCAGAGAAAACCATTGGCTGAATCTCTTTGAAGCCTGGTAATGGTTCAGGGCATGGGTGAGTGGTGTCAGTAATTGTATCGCCAATTTTAACCTCATCCGCAGATTTCATGTTGGCAATGACGTAGCCAACATCACCGGCGACTAGCTCGTCACGCTTAGTCATGCCTGGCGTGAATACACCCACTTCTTTGATCTCATAGGTTTTCGGCGTGTGGAAGAGCTTGATGCGTGTGCCTCGTTTCATGCTGCCTGACATTACGCGCACATATGAGACAACGCCTCGGAACGTATCATATACGGAATCAAATACAGAGGCGCGCAGTAGTTTGTCATCGTGTTCTTGAGGATGAGGGATGCGCTCGACCACTGCTTCGAGAATATCTTCAATGCCAATGCCGTTTTTAGCAGATGCGGGGATGGCTTCGTCTGCTGGTATGCAAATAATATCCTCAAGCTGCTTGTGCACCTTTGGCAAATCAGCAGAGGGAAGGTCGATTTTGTTGATTACCGGAACAATGGTTAATTCTTGTTCATTGGCAAGGTGCAGGTTGGCCATGGTTTGTGCCTCAACTCCCTGGGCCGCATCAACGATCAGAAGTGCTCCTTCGCAAGCGGCAAGAGAACGTGAAACTTCATAGGAAAAGTCAACGTGCCCCGGTGTGTCAAGGAGGTTGAGCTGGTATGTTTGCCCATCTTTTGCCCTGTATGACATCGTGACCGGATGAGACTTGATGGTAATGCCTCGTTCCCGTTCGAGATCCATTGCGTCGAGTAGCTGATCTTGCTGCTCACGCTCGGAAATCGTCTGGGTAAACTCCAATAGTCGATCAGACAAGGTGGTCTTGCCGTGGTCGATGTGTGCGATGATGGAAAAATTACGAGTGAATTCGGTAGACATGCCAATGAACAATCAAAAATGATAAACAAGTAATTCTCTAGCCTTTGATCTCCATGAGCATCTGGGCGTTGTTGGGGAATTTCTTCAGGAAAAAGAGTAGCCTCTCCATTGCTTCTTCAGGACGATGACCAGCAAGACCTCTGCGAATCAAGTTGATCTTGTGAAGTAAATGTTCCGCCATGATAAGTTCCTCTCGCCGTGTCCCGGATTTGAAAATGTCAACAGCTGGGGATATATATTGCTCAGCAATACGCCGATCCAGCACCAGCTCCATATTGCCAGTCCCCTTGAATTCTTGGAAAATAGCTTCGTCAGCGCGAGAGTTTGTTTGAATAAGCGCTGTCGCCAAAACGGTAAGGGAGCCAGCATTACGGGTATTTCTTGCTGCTGCAAACAGGCGGCGTGGCATTTCTAGGGCTCCAGCAACGATTCCACCAGATTGGTAGCCACGGCCCTTGCCTCCGCGCATCGAGGTGTTGTAAGCTCGAGCCAATCGTGTGATAGAATCCATTAATACGAGCACATCCTTACCGCTTTCGACCAGGCGTTTACTGCGTTCGATACACATTTCCGAGATTCGGCAATGATTGCGCGGACCGTCATCATTAGAGCTAGCATAGATTTCGGCATCCGGTAGGCAACGGCGAAACTCTGTCACTTCCTCTGGGCGCTCGTCGACAAGAAGAATGATCAAGTGGATAGACTCGTCATATTTTTCTTTAATTGCCTCGGCCATGTGCAGGAGTAGGGTTGTTTTACCCGAACGGGGCGGAGATACAATGAGGCCTCGTTGGCCTCGGCCAACAGGTGAGACAATATCAAGAACTCGTGTGGTGAAACGTTCTGGTGTAGTCTCAAAAGCGATACGGCGATCTGGGTTTACCGCCTTTAATTCCTCAAAATGAGGGAGTTTGAATGCATCGTTAGGAGAGAGGTCATTCACTGCTGTGATCTCCATGAGTTGAGGCCCACGGGGCCCATCTTGGGACTTGCCATGAATCCAGACACCGGCCCGAAGACCATGTTTTCGTATGAAGTCCGGTGGTACAAAAACATCTTCTTTGCATTGCGCGTAGTTTTTTCCTGGAACGCGCAGAAAGCCGAAGCCTTTCGGGGCTAGCTCAAGCATGCCATTTACTTCAACAGGATCGCCGGTCAATACGATTGGCTTACGCTCTCGATTGTTGTCTCGGCGATCACGCCTATTCTTGTTGTTACCTCTATTGCGATTGTTGTTTTTTCTCCTTTTATTGGAGGAACGAGGTCGATCACCCTGTTTACCCTCTGTGTTGTCGCTATTGGACTCCCGATTCTGTTTGTTTCCTGATCCTTTTTTTACAGGTCCAAGGCCCTTGACGCGGCCCATACGCGGTTGGTCGCTTGAGTTGTCACCGTTGGATTGTCCTGAGTTTGTTTTCTCATCAGACGAGGTTTTATTGGGGGTTGAGTCCTGTTTGGCTTGGTCGCTCATAATTCAGCAGGGAATCGGATTCAATTGATGAATCCTTTGGATAGAAATCGTGATGTTGGGTGAAGTTGCTATTTTAAGCTTAGCGTGATGCTGATAGCTCTCATTGTTTTTGAGTGGAGATCAATGCAACGCTTTGTTTTGTGTGCTGTGTAGCACGTGAGGGTGTCATAGGACAATAGGTGGGCATAGCCGCCATTGAGTGATTTCACTCACTGCTGGGGCGTACAAATTCGCTATCCCTGAGAGGTGATATCATGGGTGACGGAAATTGGCTGAAAAGAGAGGTTGTTGAACAAGAAAGTATTGATTCGTAACCGTCTGCCAAATCGTCCAGACGGAAGGAATATGACCGAAATGCTCTGTTATGGCAATGATTTTTTGCCAGTAAGGGGAGACACCCTATGTGCTGTCCTATTTTTGTTTAGCTCGATATTGTTGGGGGATGGTGGTCTGTAGAATACGGCAGTTAGTCTTGGCTCGTAAGGATAGGCATGCCCTGGGGAGTAGTAGGAAATCACCTGCGCGGTGTATTCTGCCATCACTAGATTCTATTTCTCCACTGATTACGGTGACGATGGAGAAGCGATCAGCGTCTGGGTTTGAAATTGATTGGTTCGCTACAATTTCGATCCTGTCTACAGAGAAGTATGGGCAATGAGCAAGGTGAATGCCATCAGGCTCATCCATACTAGGCTCAATATCATCAAAGTCGATGCACCTCATCGATGACTCGATATGTAATTCGCGAGGTTTGCCATCAAGTCCTAATCTGTTCCAGTCGAATACCCGATAGGTAGTATCTGAATTTTGTTGTATTTCGTAGATGAGTAAGCCGGCGCCAATGGCATGCAGACGGCCAGACGGAATGAATATCGAATCACCACGTTTAGGGGTGATGCAATGAACGACCTCGCCGACCTCCCCATTTTCGATGGCATCATAAAAGTCTGTTTTGGAAATGCCTGATTTGAGGCCAACATAAAGTTTTGCGTCGGGGCTGGTTTCCGCAATATACCACATTTCTGTCTTTGGTTCTCCTCCGAGTTCTGACGCTATTGACGCAGGCGGGTGGACTTGGATCGATAGTTTGTCGCGAGCATCGAGTATTTTGATGAGTAATGGGAATCGCGAGGTGTTCTCAAATCCAGTGCCGAAAATTTCATCTCTTTTCTTCTGCCATAGATCATTGAGAGAATAGCCTTTAAGTGGCCCATGATTTACAATGGATTGTTCATCCGTACGGTCTGTCATCTCCCATGCTTCACCGTAAGGATGATTGTCGGATGGTAGTTTTCTGCGGTAGATCGTTTCAAGTTCCCGACCTCCCCAAACACGCTCCATATAGAGAGAGTCAAAAGTGACAGCGTTCATGGAGGTGATGCTAACTTAGACAGCAGATGCTTCCAATAATAACTAAGAAAAATATTCGCATCTGCTCACTAGTAGACTATTGATGTGCATGGACAATTCGATGACTCAGGATACTAACCATCCCTGGATCAAAGCTGACAATCTACACCGTGGATACTCGGTGGGAAAAAAGCGTATTGAGGTGTTGCATGGTATTGATTTGCAGATCGAGCGAGGAGAGAAGGTGTTTCTTTGTGGCCCAAGTGGTGCGGGTAAGACTACTCTGATGTATATTTTAGCCGGGCTTGAGAAGCCGGAACAGGGAAGGGTCTGGGTTGATGGAGGAGATCTCTATGCGATGTCTCGCAGGCAACAGGCCAAGGTTCGAAATAAATGCATGTCTTATATTTTCCAAAATTATTACCTCATGCCTGAGCTTACAGCACTAGAGAACGTCATGGTGCCGGCCATGATTAGTGGCTGTGATGCGATGGAGAAGGCAAGAGAGTCATTGGAGCGTGTTGGCTTGGCGCAACGTATTGATCATTTGCCGGCTGAGCTCAGTGGAGGCGAGCAGCAGCGAGTTGCAATTGCTCGGGCTCTTGTTAATTCCCCGCAAATTATTTTTGCAGATGAACCTACCGGCAATCTTGACTCCCGCAATGGGGAGCAGGTCATGGAAATGCTTCTAGAGCTATCGTCTGAGGATGGGGCCACGCTTGTGGTGGTAACACATGATGAGGCATTAGCGTCAAATGGGGATCGTAAATTAATCGTCATGGATGGTATGATTTCCTGAGATCCTGTCATTGGAAAAAAATTGCGTGTTCATCAGGCCTGATTCATGTTTTAAACCGCTGCACACATTGACAACTTATAAATTACTAAAGACTGAATTTGCATGAGTGACTCACAAAAAATCTGGTTGGACGGCCAATTATTGGACGAATCTGAAGCTAAAATTTCAGTATTCGACCATGGCTTACTCTATGGAGACGGGATCTTTGAGGGGATCCGTTGTTACAATGGTCGAGTCTTCCGCCTAGTGGAGCACGTTGAGCGTTTGTTCTTATCAGCGCGCGCTATTTTACTTGAAATGCCATGGACCGAACAAGAGGTGTGTGACATCGTCTGTGATACGATCCGCGCGAACGGGCTTTCAGATGGGTATATTCGTTTGGTGGTGACGAGGGGGAGTGGAGGCCTTGGTCTGAATCCATATCTTTGCAAGAAGCCGTCAATGTTCTGTATTGCGGCATCGATTCAGCTTTACCCTGAGGAATATTATCAAAAAGGCTTAGAGTTGATCACATGTTCAACAAGGCGGCCAAGCCACGCTACCTTGAGCCCGCAGGTGAAGTCGTTGAACTATCTCAACAATATCATGGCCAAAGTCGAGTGTATCAAGGCAGGTGTGATGGAAGGCCTGATGCTAAACGATGCAGGCACGGTGGCTGAGTGCACTGGTGATACCGTTTTTATTGTCAAAAATGGTGTGATCATAACGCCGAAAATAACCGACGGAGCCCTTGATGGGATCACCCGTGGTGTCATTTTTGATTTATGCCAAAAGTTGGAAATTGAAATTATCGAAGACACGTTGACACGCTATGATGTCTACACAGCGGATGAGGTTTTTCTGACAGGTACTGCTGCGGAGGTCATTCCCGTAGTTAAGGTAGATGATCGTCCCATTGGGAACAGTGAACCGGGAGAAATCTTTAAGCAGCTCTTAGCCGCGTTCCGGCAAGAAGCCGGCTCAACGGGCACTGAAATCTAATGCTTTATCCCTTGCCATAACAGGCTGAGCTCGTTGATAATGAGCTTATGCCAGTTAAAGGAGCGTTAGATAAGTATTTGGTCAAGCCAGGGCAAAAATTGAATCTCGCCGACCGCGAGACTAATGACAAGTCTCTCTTTGATGGGGGCAAGGACGAACACGCGCCTTTTCTCGCTCAGCTCAGAGAGGAGCTGAAAATCCAGCAAAATCATCTTTATGCAGAGAATAAGCATCGCTTGCTGGTAGTCATCCAAGCGATGGATACAGGTGGTAAAGATGGAACTGTTAAAAGTGTATTCTCGAATGTCGACCCACAGGGCATCCATGTGGAGCCATTCAAAAAGCCCTCCGAAGATGAGCTTGCACGCGATTTTCTCTGGCGTGTGCACTCCAAGGTGCCTCGTACTGGCCAAATTGTAGTATTTAACCGGAGCCACTATGAGGACATCCTTGCGGTGAGGGTTAAAAATATATTTCCCGAATCCGTTTGGAAACCCCGCTATCAGCATATCATCGATTTTGAACGTATGCTTGCCGAAGAAGGAACGACGATTGTTAAGATCTTTCTACATATTTCTAAGGATGAGCAAAAGGAGAGATTGCAGGCTCGTCTAGATAATGTTGTAAAGCATTGGAAATTCAATCCTGATGACCTCAAGGACCGTGTTCGATGGGATGAATTTCAGGAAGTCTATGAGGACTTGATTGCCAAAACATCTACTGAATCTGCACCATGGTATATTGTGCCAGCTGACCGTAAGTGGTACCGTAATCTTGTCGTGGCTCGTATCATTGTGGATACATTAAAGGATCTCGATATGAAGTTTCCAATCGCTGATTGGATGGCGGAGGATATCGTAATTGATTAAGTTGTGAGTACCTACTCGAAAGAGTTCGTTGTTCAGACTCAGGGTAAGGGGACTTACGAGGTCACTTCACAGGTCGAGCAATGTGTTAATGATGCCAGTATAGATACTGGGACGGTGACGGTCTTTGTGCAGCACACCAGTGCCAGCCTTGTGATCATGGAAAACGCTGATCCATCAGCCAGAACAGATTTGGAAGCGTTTTTTGATCACCTTGTTCCGGAGGACACGCCTTATTTCATACATACTTACGAAGGCCCTGATGACATGCCCTCTCATATCAGGATGGCTCTAACGCGCACTAGTGAGGTAATACCAATCATCCAAGGTAAAATGGCGCTAGGAACTTGGCAGGGGATTTTTCTTTTTGAGCATAGACGATCGGCTCACAGTCGTCGATTGAGCCTTGTCATTCAGGGTGAGTAAGTTGCCGCTGACCTTGTTACTTCAAAACTCGGAAATTTTCATTTCGTTGGGTTACTCCGAGTTTGTCCATGTGCTCAAGTAAAGGCATGACAATTTTGCGCGTTGATTTGAGATGCTGGCGAAGGTCGCTTGCTGTGGCTTGCCCATGGCTTGAGATGAAGTTCTTTACGCTTTCAATCGCTGTGTTGAGTGAGTTCGTGCTGATCACTATTTTAGGGTCGAGCTGAACAACTTGATTTGAGCGAATGAGAAATTTCATAGCTTGATCTTCTGCTGGTGTATTGGTCAAATCTGATTTGTTAGGTGGATTGAGCCCGCTATGATCTAGTTGGATGACAATGGCGTTAGCTGTCTTTTTAATGTCATCTGGTAGCGTAAGACGATGACTTTGATGAGCAATGCCTTGTCCGCTTGTCTGGTAGCCTTTTGTTTCGAGGGTTGTAATGATTAGATCAGAAACACTGGCTGGGCTGTGGATGGCTTTATGGAGGTCCTCGGTTGGCATGTTAGGCAGGTCTGGGTGCTGCTTGTGCCAATTACGGATAGCTTGCTCGGCTTCATCCAGTAGTTTTTTCCACCATATCTTGTAAATAAGTAGGCTCCCATGGCTCATGATGCTTCCTTCTGCGGTGAGCTGATCGCAGGTTTGCTTGATGAGCTCAGGATGGAACGGGTGGTTGGTCAATATTTGGTCGACCTCTAAGACCTTATCGCGCAGTAAGGATGTGCGTATATAGATGGCGGGGTTGTCAGGCTGTGCTGCTCTGTTTTTGAGAAAGGCTTCTCGGGCTTCTGTGCGGAAGCCTTGTCTCATTGGTTGGGCATCGAGCACTGTGCCTCCGGCAAGTGTGCTTTGTTGGGATCCATCTCTCAAAACGATGCGATCACCGGTAAATATAAAGAGCTCCTTGTCCATGCGTAGTTGAGCCAGGCATTCCTCGCCTGGGTTGAGCTGGCTGCGACCATGAAGAATAACTCGTGCCTTACATCGCGCGGAGCCATGATGAATGACTACCGTTTCCATATGTTTGAGTGCTCGGGGTTTAATGCCCGGAATAGGTCGAGCTAGACGCTGCAGATGAATGTCTAATGTGCTACTGGGTGTACCAGAATTCTCTGTGGTGAGTGTCAGGCCACGCTTCGCGCCGGGTTTTCCTGGAGCGTCAATGGGGAGGTCTGGAAGATTGAGAGCCGTGCGCATCCCTGGAGATGCCTGGTCGAGGGATTGGTTGTGGTTCTGAATGTATCGCACTTTTGCAGTCATGCCCAAGGGCTGCGCGATCAGTGAATCACCAACGTGTATACTGCTTCCTGTGAGGGTTCCTGTGACGACGGTTCCGGTTCCTTTGGGGGAGAATATACGATCGATCGCAAGGCGAGGCTTGAGGTTGTCTTGCTGCTGAATGTGGGAGCTGAGTAACTGGGTAATTGTTTCTTTGAGTGTGTCGATGCCTTCTCCTGTCACCGACGATACGGGAATAATTGGAGCCTCTGCTATTGAGGTCTCTTGAAGTTCGTCACGGAGCATTTCAACACTAAAGGGAACGTCTTCACATAGGTCGGATTTTGTCAGTGCTATGATGATGTTTGAGATGCCGAGGTAGTTCAGGATGTGCAAGTGCTCCTCTGATTGAGGCATCCAGCCATCATCTGCAGCAATGATGAACAGAGCAATATCAAGCGCGCCAACGCCAGCGACCATATTGTTTACGAAATCTGCATGCCCAGGTACATCGATGATGCCAATTTCATAGGATTCGGATGCATCACCTAGAGATAGGTGAGCAAATCCTAGCTCAATGGTTACGCCGCGAGCTTTTTCCTCGGGCAGGCGATCGGGGTCAGAGCCTGTGAGGCATTGAACCAAAGAAGATTTGCCATGGTCAATGTGCCCGGCGGTGCCAAGAATGAGGTGATGTGTCACGGCCAAAGATTCAGAGATAGTTGGGAAACAATCAAGTGCTTATGCGCCAAATCAAGCTTCCGAGTATATTAATCAAAAAGATGTTTTGTGCGCATTTCATTGGCCTTCATATTGTAGATATTAAAATCAATTCTTGAGAAAGCCTTTGTGTCAAACGCCGCGTCTCCTGTTGCTTGACTGTATCCTCTGAGCTTGCCGTCTTCGATTGATGTAAGTTTGAGGGTAATGAAGCCGCCAGTGTTGAACCAGGCTCGAACGTCACCTGAATACTTTTTTGGTTCTTCACGTTTGTCTTGCCAATTTATCGATTTGATTTTTTTGATTGGGATCTTGATTGGTGTGTGCTCTGTGTTCACCAACATTCGATCGTTCTTTATGGTGCCTACATTGCAGGGGATACTGTCACCGTTGATCAAGATGATGTTGTGAGGATGTTTGTCTTTGCTTTCTGATGCTTTGCTCTTTAGTCGAAGATTTTTTGTTGCGAAGCTATGCCATGGAGAAATGCTGATATTAGATATGGTAGTAGACCGCGCGGGGTGAGATACGAAGGATAATGCCGTGCCTAAGTCTTGAGGTCCAGGAATAGGCGATTGTATGATGCAGGCTTCTTGGCCATCAATATGAATGTTGGTAGTGCCGGTTTCACGGTTGATGTAGATGTCGAAGCGGGTCAACGGGGTCTTCGGTCTGACTTTGATGTCAAATCTTTGACGTCGATGCCCTTGTTCTCGACCCTCTGAACGAGTCATCATCGTAACAGCATATTTATCAAATTTGAAAAGGTAACATGCTGAAGGTTGTCGGCTACGTGGGTCGGAGGAGTAGAGCTGAAGAGAAAAGCCCAAGCTGTCTTGCCATGAGACATCGAAGCTGACATGTGATTTGTTTCGTAATCCAATTTCTTTACCAATGCTTTCTGCATTCTGACTGTAACATTTGAGACTTCCTTCTTTGAATTGCCATGCACTGGGTTTGGCTAAGATTGCTTCATCTGAAGTTTCCCATTCCTCGATATTGTTGGGCCCGAAATACTGGCCTTGTTGTTTGCTGATAATATTGAGGGATTTGATCATTGATCGTCTAAGTGTTAGGCTTTCGCTGTATGGCGTATTGATTTTGATACTGTCTGCAGTGAGCTCCTCTAAGCGGCCGATGACTGTGTCACCTTTGCTTTCTTGGTGGCGCTGGTGAACTTTGATTCGGCTGTAGGTATCTGGTAATATGATATGGCCGCCGCGCTCCATCTGGATGGAAAGGATTTTGGACGTATGAAGAACCACTGCCTCGTTCAAATAAGGAGCGCTGATCGTCATGCGCTCGTCTTTACTGGACTGGATGTTGCCAAGTATCTTGTCGCCATTGAGTAATATAACCTGGGCGAGCTTATTTTGTTCGTGGTCCAGGAGTGTGTCTGCTGAGCTGCTGAGCGATTCAAGTGCGCTGCGGGACAGTCGAACAGAGCCTAGAAGTGGATGTGATATGGTGATTTCTTCACCTGATATTTTCAGTTCGTTGGCTTTTAAAATGCCGTCGTTTTTGAGTGATAGGGTGTAGCTCATCTTGCTTGTTGGCTGTTGAGCTGGGTTTTGTTTGAATAAGATCTGGCTAACCCTGTGTTCGGGTATTCGTTCGGTACTTTTTGAATCCCTCCTTTCTATCAGAATTGTTCTCTTGGCGGTTTCGGCTATGTCATTTGCTTCTATGCTGAGAATTTCCCCATGGATATATTCCCCTTCATCGTCAGTGAGAATGTCAGTCTCAAAACTTTTTGCATTTGGGTCATAGAATCGAGGTTTGATGTCACCTTTGAGAGAGCTGATTGCTAGATTGCTAATAACGCAATTTGCAGATTGTTTGCTGCGGTTGTCGAATATCACATAATTTCCATTTACAGAGCCAAGGGTGTCTTCCCATGTGCCTATGAAATTGGAGTCGAGATAAAGCGAAACTAGGCCTTCGTTTTTATCGATCCGAAGGTCTATGTTAAGCATGGTATTTTCTTTTTGGAGCTTTTTGATCTCGGGTGCATCGATGCTTACTAAACGAGCGGCACTATCTTCAGCGTTGAGGTAGCGTCTTATTTCTAAGCCTTCTGAATTGAAGATGCATTCATATGTATTTTGCTTGCTGCTCGCGGAGTCCTTTTCAGCAAAAAAACGAAAAGCGAAGTTGGGTGTATTATCCCATTGAAGATCGAAACGAATGCGAGCTTTGTCTGGGTAATCGACTAATTGTGCAAGATGGCCAGTTCCTTGGTATTTGTGGTCATCTGTCATGGCCCATTTGCCACTCATCACAGACCATTCTTTTGGTGGCTTATATCCAGTAAAGATAGTGTTTTCTGCAGTGAGACCGAAACGAATTGCAGCCACTTTAGATCGGTCGATGCTCATTTCGCCGGCATACCAGGTTGAGACATTAATGATGCTCTCATCTGACGGCAGTATTTTGCATGGTAGTTGATCTCCATTGATGAGAGTTAAAACCTCAGAGTGGTTGGGGTGGGGTTTGTTGGGGGACGAGGTTTCAAGATGCTTTAGCGATGATGTTTTTACTGTGATTGCCTGCTCGGATAATGGGGATTGAATGGTGATGATGTCTTGTTCAAGGGATTGAATCTTTCCTGTGATGGTGTTGCCGTATAATGTCTCAAGCGATTCAGCGGCTCCAGAGCTGATACAGAAAGCAAAGCCTATAGCTACCAGTGATGGTGTTAATGATTTGATTCTTTGCGAAGAAGTTTTCATTCTTGATGGTTGCAGAATTAACTTAGCAGGGATGTTATTTTTCGTAAATGGGGAGGAAGCGGTAGTTTAAAGCGAGGGATAAGCAGGCAGCGGCAGTAGTGTATGCATTGCCATGAGTTCCGGCAAAGGATCCGTCAGGTAATTGGGCTGCAGTTAGTAGGCGGGTATTGTCTTTATTCCATTTTTTCCACGCAGCTTCATCAGCTTGAAAGAGTGCTTGGGCCATGTAGTAGCGATGATAAAACAGCCATTTTTCACTTTGTTTTTGAAGGTTTTTAATGAGGTAGTCTGTAGACCGTGAGTAGCCAGCTTCATTCTTTTTTTTGGCCAACGAGTAGCACAATGAACCAATAGCCGTAAGTGTGACGTTGTTGTTGCTTGGTGACGTGTATCCATAGGCGCCAGTAACGCTTCTACATGTTTTCATGTAGCCTAAGCCTTTGTCGATTGCTTCATCTGGAACTGGTATACCGGCATTGCGGGCGGCGAGCAAGGCAACCAGCTGGCAGCCGGAAACGGTGCTATCTGCATCTCTTGTGTCTGGGCTATACCGCCAGCCATTGCGCGGATTGCTTTTCTGCGCTCTTAAGATGAGCTTAACGCAATTGTCTAAAGCGGGGCCGATGCGACGATCGTCTACCATTCCGTAACACTCAGCCAGTGCTAGTGTTGTAAAACCGTGGTCATACATTTGAGGCCCAATGTAGCCGTCGGGCGCTTCTTGGCTTTTACTGATGAGGAAGTTTAATGATCTTCGAATATTTTCTGCATAAGGGCCGTGATTGGGATCATCACCATGTGCCAGAAATGCGAGGATGCAAAAGGCCACGGCTCCGGGGCGTGCTCCTGTTCCAGTCAACCCGTTCGCTGACCAAGTGCCGTTTTGGGATTGTGTTTTGGCAAGGTAGCGCAATGCACGTTGATAAATATTTTCTACTTCAGTAGATACAGCATCATTGGTTTCTCTTGGAAATGTTTGCCCTGTTACACACAAGGATGAACAGGCAAGCACGAGCATGATTGCGATCATGCTGGGCCAGTAGAAATATCGTTGTGCTGGGCTGTTGGTCACCTTGAGTGGGTATAAGAAATGTCGTTAAGAAATGAGCGCTGGCAATGTTTGGTGTGAAGCTTTTGCCTTATTTGCTCTCAATAGGAGGGGCAGAGGGGGCAGTTTTATTGGTAGCTCCACGATTGTAGGCGTCCATGGCTTGATGGAACTCTTTAGGCAGGGAGCTACCTACTGTGCCTGATTTTCGGGGGACTCTTCGTTCGGAATTCTCTGCAGTGTTGTCTGGCTCACTCTTGTTGCCTCCCTGGGAGCCACCTTTACCGCCTTGGCCTCCTGGCTGTTGACCTTGTTGCCCAGTTTTCTTCCCTGGCTGTTGGCTTGGCTGCTGAGATTCACCAACGTCTTTACCTCCATCCATCATGTTTTTGAGCATATCAAGCATGGAACCCATGCTTTTTTGGCTACTTTGTCATCCGCCGTCTTTTTTTTGGTTCTGTTGCTTTTTCTTGGCAGCCTCAAAGATTTTCTCAATCACTTCAGTTTCTGTAGCTATAGTGGCGCCGCCCGTGTTTTTTTGATCGAGTAGATCGGTGGCATCGGCCATTATCATTTCAATTTCTCGAAGCATCTTAATGACCTCGGGGTCGGTTTGCTCATCGATGAGATCCTGCACGTCTGCAGAGAGCTCGTCTTGCTCTAGCGATAATAACTGCGCCTTTTCTCCATGGTGTTGGAGGATGCTCGCGGTATTTTGATCTGCTGTTGATTCGTTTGCTGCGCTTTTGTTGGCGTGCTCATCGGCGAGGCTTGTGAGGCTCGCGAGTATCAGGCAAAGGATTGTGTTGGTGAGTGATTTCATGGTTGCAGCTCAGAGGTTTTGTTTTGGAGTGAGCGTCGGAGATCTTCCAGAGAGCGAGTGCGAGCACGTATGTCTTGCTCCTGCTGTATCATGCGCATGACTTTGATCATAAATTCAAAATCTTGTTCTTGCTGCGATGTGCCGCCACCGCCACTGCCGCCACCACTGCCACCAGCATTATTTTTATCTCCCTCGAGTTGCTTGACCCATTTTCTTATTTCTTGAGCCCAATACTTGGACTGGCTGATGGAAGTAAATGAGAGATTGGCGGTGATGCGTTTAGCTAGAAGTTCTAGCTCAGTATCGATCATCGATTCACTTATAATTTCGTAGAGTTTCTTGTGTTCAGGCTTCTGAGTGCGAGAATAGTAACTGGATAAATCTTCTTGTATCCATTTCAGATCAGTGGCGTTTTCGCGCTGTCTCGTGTTTGATTTTTTAATTGCGCGCTGCTCCACGGGATCAAGGTCACCAAAGCTGCTGCCTACGATGGAATCTATGACATCAATGATGTTGTTGGCGACACTGTCTTGTGTGCGGGCTGCTTTCTTAAGCCGGTTGACGAAAGTGCCAGCTTCAAAGATCTGGTTTGCTTCTTGGGCGTCTTTCAGAGCTTGTTTCATTTTCTCGATTGCCTTGTTCTGTTGCTCGATTGCTTGGTTGAGATCTTCCTGAGACTTCTTGTTGGTGTTGCGAGGGTCCTGAGCATCTGCGAGTTTTTGCTCAACTTTGGGTAGGTCTTGTTGGGATAGTTCCCTGATGCTCTGGAGGGCATCAGACATTTTTTTAAGTGACTCTTTTTCAATTTCACCGTTCCTCACAGCACCTTTGAAAATGTCTTCCATGCGCTTGCTGAGTTGTTCCATGCGCTCCTGATTTGTTGCTTCGCTGTTCTGCTGGCGTTTGAGTTTTTCTTTCGCGGCTTCGTTTTGTAAATCCTTGCCCATGTTGCGCTTTGTTCGCAGGTTTTCATCGTTAAGATTCTGTTCCTGCCGGGCAATGTCGTCGAGCTCCCCAATAGATTGATCAAATTGATTTTTGAGAACTTGTGCATGCTCAAGGCGACTGAGTATGTAGATTGTGACGGGTTCTGAATAGACCCGACCACGTTCCGGTTTGTAATCTTCTGACCACGAACGTAGTGATATTTTTTGTGGTTCGATCGAGAGGTTGGCTGGGGAGAATGAAAATGGGACCGAAATATTGGTTTGCGTGGGACTGCCTTTGCTGATGGTAAGCTCGCCTGATGCAGGGCTGCCGGGCGTTGGTTTATTGAAAGTCCCTTGCCAAGAAATACCAGTTGCTTTGATTCCATAATCATCCTCTGCGATGATTCGAAATTCGATTGTCTCCTCGGCGAGCATCATGTGTTGAGGCTGTATGCCATCAAGGTAGCTTAAGGGTGCTTGATCAATAAGAGCCTCAATTCGAATTTGGAAGGGTTGTGGTGGGCTGAGTTTGTAGATATCTTGCCAATCTATAGACAGAATCATAGACTGCTTGGCGACGGCAATGGAGTCACTTGTGAGTGTTTTATTGTTAATGTGTAGTTTGATGGGCGTGGCTTTCGGCTCATCTACGTTTGTGTTGCTGGCTGAATCCTCATCGAGCGGTATTTCAGGCTTGAAGTATCCGTCCTGCATCCGTGGAAGTGTGACTAATTCAGCATCCGCAGATAGAAGCTTTCTTGTCGTTTTGGTCTCAGTAACAATGGTGCCGCCTTCAATGAGGCTAATGAATCCTGAGCGCAGGTCAGCAGTTTTATCCTCCCGCTGCAAGTAATCGGGAAATGTCAACTTGGCCTCAATGCTCTCAGTCTCGGGCCTCATGACCGGCTCAACGGCAATCTCACAACGAGCATCGTGAGCTTCGATAGTTACAATATCCATCGCTCGCTGGCCTGGGAAATGAAAAGTATAGGCATCTTTGGTGCGTGGCGCCTGGAGCCAATCACCCGCACCGTAACGAGCTCGTGCGTATGAAGGTTTGTATTCAGTGTCTTTGGCTAGTGGTATGGTGATAGAAAAGGCTTCCCCGTATGGTGTGCGTTCAGGCGTGCCGATTGCCGACAGATCGAGTCGAGTGAAAGTGAACCGCTCTGTGCTAGCAAAAGGCATCATCCATCTTTTGAATGAATTGATGCCGGCATCTGGAAGGCTTAGTAATAATGTAGCGGTGATGCCCGATAGGCCGAGAACAGCCAATAGCCATTTGCGATGATAGGGGAGAGGTAGAGCCGTTGTGAGATCAAGTTTAGATGCTTCTCTGGCCACGTCGCTCATCGCCGCTGAGCGAAGCTGTGGCGACAGGTTCTCTCTGTTCTCATCTTGGTCTTGGAGTTCAATAGCGCCCAGTAGACGATCGCCAAGTTTGGGGAAATGTAATGAGATTAAGCGGGCAAGTTGATGCTCACGGCGGTGTCTATATACCCAGCGATGTATCCAGTATGGAGCAAATACGAGGAACAGCGACGTCCCTGTGACCAAAATAACGAGGCGTAGTATTGCTGGAGTTTCAAAAAAACGGTCCAACAGGAAGACAAATAGGAAAGAGGTGATTAAACCCGAGCACCCAGCGAGTAGGGCCTCTGCAATTTTAATCTTCCAAAGCTTGCTGCGAAACGACTGCAATTGCTGCTGTAACCCATCGGGGATCGGAGCCAGATGAGGTTGTCGATTGGGTGACTTTGGTGATGCCTGCATGGCCAGTTGCTATTAGCTGTAGGATTGACTGTGATTGTGGATGCTGTTTGTCGAACAACCTTGTTTGAACAAGCGATGATCATGATCAATAGCCTAGGTAGGCTAGCCTGTCATGTTGAGGTTGTGATATCCAGCCGAAATTCCCAATGATTGCTTACCCTTAGTAGCGTTTGCCGGCTGTTTTTTTATCTAAGTAGATCGAGAAATGAGCGGCTTCTTGGCTGAAGCATGAAAAGTTGGGCGCAGCAAGGCTGGTCCCAGTGTCCTTGGGCCCAGAAAGGTGAGGGGGTCTGATTAGCCAAGATCATTCATATGGGCTTGCATTCTTTGGTGGCTGCATTATTTCCCACCTCAGACTTTGAGAGATTTGCAGAAACACCCGGCTTGGTCGGAGGCCGACCTAGGGATACCATTGCCAAAGACAAGGCATGGCTGTTCTGTATGTCTGCCTACGTGGGATTCTGTCCTTGGGTACGAGGAAAAAAGGGACAAAGTCATCCGTAAATTACGTGCAGGCTACCCTCGTTTTTTGTTACACCCGGCAACAGCAAGGTTGTTTGTGGAAGCTGAAAAGGGTCTGGCGGACAATGGAATGAGGGTTGTTGTGTTCCCATCCAAAGATATAGCCCAGAGAGCTCAGAGATTTGTCGAAAAACGTAGCGGGTCAGCATCACGGATTGCGAGTTACGAGGGTTTACAAGCCCTCATTGTGAGTGAAAATGACTATTCGGTAGCCATGGAGTATTGGCGCTATACGGGGGAAATTGTCAGTAGTAGGCAGGCTGAGCATATCCTGCATGGAGAAGCCAATAGCGAGTTTCGAACGGAGAGTTTGCGCAGTCGCCTCGCTAAACTTGGGGGATACAAAGCGGAAGATGTTTATTTGTATGAAAATGGAATGTCTGGAATGTTCGCCATTCACCGAGCTCTCAACCATTTGTTGCCGGGTAGGAAAACCCTGCAACTCGAATTTCCCTATGTTGACGCAATGCGTGTGCAAAATCATTTTGGTAATGGGGTGGTTTTTCTCAACGAGGCGATTGGAGAATCTTTCGATGAGGCTTTGAGGCGCATTGCAACGGGCGAATTTTCTGCTGTATTTTGCGAAGCGCCAAGTAACCCATTATTAAGAACAGTTCACCTGGCAGCAGTTTCGAAAGTATGCCGGGAGGGTGGGGTGCCATTGGTCGTGGATGACACCACTTGTTCGGTGGCCAATATTGAAGTGGATCGCTATGCCGATATTGTGACCAGCAGTTTGACCAAATGGATATCAGGGCGTGGAGATGTGATGGCTGGTCAGGTGACATTGGTTCCTGGTTCTGCCGTTTATTCCGAATTGAAGCAGTTTATGGATAGAGACTGTGAGGGCGGTTCTCGGCTCTATGCCTCCGATGCTCGGGTATTGGCTCGCAACATGAGTGGATTTGCCAGCAGGATGAGTCAGTCGAACGAAGGAGGCGAGCAATTGGCGGATTTTTTGTCCTCACACCCATTGGTAGGCGAAGTTTGGTATCCAAAGTTCACCACGCCTGAGCTTTACAACGCAATTAAGCGAAAAGGTGGCGGCTACGGAGGTCTGGTATCCTTTGTGCTCAAAAACCGCAAAAAATCGGCCAAATTCTACGATGCTCTGCGAATTAGTAAGGGCCCAAGCCTTGGGACAGATTTCAGCCTCGCATGCCCCTATGTGCTTTTGGCGCACTACGACGAACTAGAATGGGCTGAAGGTTGTGGCTTAGATCGTCATACAATTCGCATTTCAGTTGGTTCAGAAGATGCTAATGACATCGTTGGCAGGGTCAGTGATGCGCTGGAATCACTCTAAGGCTGTTTCAGTTTAGAGGAATAGTTGGTAATTGGTATGAGATCTGCTGCCTCATAGTTGTGACGATTTCAAACTGCCACGTAGCTTCCATTTACTCATGGCCGCTATTGGTTCAATTTTCGGCGGCAAAAAAAGGTTGCGTGAGCAAAATAACGGGTTTAAAGGAAGCTCGACTGTAAACATCTGATATTTTTTTGAGTTCATTTAACAAATCCCTCAGCTGAAATTATCGTCGATACACCGTAATAGTAACATAAAGCCATGGCCAAATCAAAAACCCGATTAGCTCTACGTGTTAACGAGGAGAACCCGAACCACCACTTATGGAACAATCGTGGTGTTTGGTGGTGTCACCTCACCGTTCACAAAAACGATGCAACGTCCGAACGTCTCCGATTCTCGCTCAAAACGCGTGATTTGGAAAGTGCTCGAGACCGACGTGATCGTATTCTCCGCGATATTGCGGAGCATTACGAGATTGCTGCTTAATTGTGCGATTTAATAGCACATTGCCACTTCTCATTTTTAGCCTTGCTGTTAAATTAGACGCCAATGGCGCGTGAGTATCAATTACCTTCGAAACAAGGTTCCGGCACGGGGAGCTCTGGTATCGACTATGCCGCTGAGCTCAACGATCAGCAGTATGCAGCGGTAAGCTCAAAGCCCGGCCCCGCTCTGGTAATAGCTGGTGCTGGCTCCGGCAAGACAAGGACACTGACCCATCGGGTTGCCTATTTGCTCGATAAAGGTGTCGAAGCGGGGAATATTCTGCTGTTAACTTTCACCAATAAGGCCGCTCGGGAAATGTTGGAGCGAGTCGAGCAGCTCGTGCCGAAGGACATCGCGGGGCTCTGGAGTGGCACTTTCCACTCTATTGGTAATCGGATTTTACGTAAGCATGCCACCGATCTAGGTTTTACGCGATCGTTCTCTATTCTCGATCGTGACGACCAGAAGTCTTTGTTGTCGGAGGTCGTGAAAGGTCTAAATGTCGACACTGGTGGACGTCGTTTCCCAAAAGCTGACTTGTTGGCATCTATTTTCAGCCTTTCCGAGAATACCTATGAGTCGATTGATGATATCCTTGAATATCGCTATCCTCATCTGGAGGAGTGGTTGGAAGAAATTAAAAAAGTCAGCCAAGCTTACCGTAGGAAAAAAAAGGAGACCAACTCAATGGACTTCGATGACCTTCTCATTTTGACTCTAGAGCTGCTCAAAAAGCACGAAGACCTGCGTAAGCTATACCAGCGTAAATTTCGCCATGTTCTTGTCGACGAGTATCAGGACACCAACAAGGTGCAGTGTGATCTGATTGATTTGTTGGTGGGAGAAAATCAATACCTCATGGTTGTTGGTGATGACGCTCAGTCTATCTACTCTTGGCGAGGTGCAGACGTGGATAACATTCTGTCATTCCAAGACAAGTATGCCGATGCTGAGGTTTTTAAGATAGAGACTAATTATCGATCTGTTCCTGAGGTGCTGGAGCTATCCAATGCAGCTATTCGACCCAATAGAACGCAGTATGACAAGGAGCTCAGGCCAGCAAGGGCAGGGGGCGCCATGACGCCAGCTTTAGTGGCTCTCGACGACCCATCTATCCAAGCTGAGTTTCTAGCTGAGCGTATCGATGAGCTTATTGGGGAAGGGGTGAAGCCAAGTGAAATCGCCGTTCTTTACCGTGCTCACTACCACAGCATGGAGATTCAGATGGAGCTGACTCGTCGTGATTTGCCTTTTCAAATTACCAGTGGGCTGAGGTTTTTTGAACAAGCTCACATCAAGGATGTTTCTGCTATGATTCGTTTTGTTGTCAACGCGAGAGACGAGGTGAGCTTCAAGCGGATGGTGCTTCTACTACCAGGTATCGGGGCTAAAACAGCGGATAATTTGTGGCAAGCGTGGCTGTATTCGGCTGCTGGGCAGTCGGTTGAGGTGCCCGAATCTTTCTCAAATACTTTGCTTAGCTTTCGTGTGCCGGCGAAGGCGAAAGATTCATGGGAGCAGCTTTGCCATACGCTTGATGAGCTCGCCCCCGAGGGTAAGTTTGAGCGCCCATCCAATATGATCTTCAGTATTCTAGAGGGGGTGTACGAAGATTACATGCGAGCAACCTTCGATAATTATGAGCATCGTAAGCAAGATATTGATCAGCTCATGCAGTATGGGGAAAATTATGAAGATATTCTAGAGTTCTTGGCGCAGTTGTCATTGATGTCATCAGTCGATGGAGAGCCTGCTCAGGATGAAAAGCGGCAAGACGAGGGCGAGAGCGTGATGTTATCATCGATTCACCAAGCGAAAGGTCTAGAGTGGAAAGTTGTTTTTGTTGTCTGGCTTGCGGATGGGATGTTTCCCAATAGCAGAGTGCTGGATTCGGGTGATAATGATATGTTTGAGGAAGAGCGGCGCCTATTTTATGTGGCGGTGACTCGGGCTAAAGATCAACTCTACCTAACCTACCCAATGACCAACCCGAAAAGCTACACGGGTGAATACATGACCAAGCCATCCCGCTTTCTTGAGGCTATTCCGACTGAGCTAACCGAGGAGTGGGAAGTT
>CBFHPA010000015.1:0-45930 GCA_965657565.1 Oceaniferula sp. | reverse complement strand
GAGACATGGGGAGCTTGGCTGAAAATTTACTGGGAAAGCAACTGCTGGGTTTTGAGGGGCGGCATGCCAAGCTGTGCTGCGAGTTCATTGAGCTCTGCGAGCTCAGCATCTGAGAAGATCAATCCACCGTGTTGCTCCGAGCGTGCGGCGGCTTCGGCCTCAAGCTGGCCGGGAAGAATGGCATTTTCATTGCCAGGGCCCAGGATGTTCTCAATCACAGCCTTGAGGTTCTCTCCCTGACTTCTGCCATGGACAAAGTCTCCGGCAGAGATAGCTTCAGGGTGGATGATTTGGAAAAAGAAGGAGGTGCTGCTTTTCTCGCCTTCGCATGGTAGGGATCGGCCGCGGTGAGTCGGAAGTGAACCTCCGATGAAGGCGCCAAAGAGCTCGTTGATAAGCGATAGGCCGTAGCCTTTGTGGGCGCCAAAGGGCAGAAGGGCGGCAACTTCGCTAGGGTCTTGAGTCGGGTTGCCATCTTGATCTACCGCAGCCATGGGAGGGAGTTGCTTGCCCTCACGCTTGAGTTGTTGTACACGACCCATCGCACAGGTGGACGTTGCCCAATCCACGCAAATGGGAAAGCCGATGGCCTCCTGGGTGGGAAGCCCCCAGCTGTGAGGGTTAGTGCCAAGGGTGGGCGATTTGCCGCCAAAGGGCACCACCTCGGCGAGAGAGGAAGTACAGTTCGTGTATGCGATATAGCCGCGCTTGGCAGCATCGATAACATAACCGCCACCCCAGAGATAGTGAAAGCAGTTGTCCACGCTGACAATACCCACGCCGTGTTGGTCAGCGAGCTCGATGGCGCGGTTGAAGGCTTGAATAGCGACCGACTGGCCGAGTTTCTTGTGCGCGTTCCATGCTTCTGCTGCGGAGAAACGGTTCTCGATCACTTCGATCTCTGCCCCCGGTGTGCAGCCACCTGTTTTAGACCCAAAAAGGTCATCGAGGTGCAATGCTTTGATAGCATTGTGGGTATTGTTGCCATGCCAGGTGGCCGCGGCACACATTTCGGCAGCGTCACGAGCTTCCTCAGCAAGATAGCCGCGCGCCTGGTAGGCTGCTTGAACCAAGGCGTTGTGTTCTTCGATGGATACGGTGTTCACGATGCGAGAATGGTTTCGGTGATTTGTTCGGGCGATTGTTCAATGGAAATCGTAAGAGCCTCCGAGCTTGGTTGCTCAAGGGAGTCGAGTTGGCTGTTGAGGAGCGAGACGGGCATAAAATGATCTTCTTGACCTGAGCGTTCATTGGCACGCTGTTGGAGGAGTTCTTTGCTGCCTTGCAGGTAGACAAAGTGTGGCAAGATTTGCCCGCTGGAGAGGATGTCCCGGTAGCTTTGCTTGAGTGCTGAGCAGGCGATAATGATGGGTTGATCGTGATCGTTGAGTAAGTCACGAAGTGTCTCCAGCCATCCACGACGGTCTTCGTCATTGAGTGGGGTGCCGCTTGCCATTTTGCGCACGTTTTGCTCTGGGTGAAAATCGTCTCCGTCAAAAAACTCGGCACCCGTACGCGCAGAGAGCAGTTTGCCGACGGTGGATTTGCCACAGCCGCTCACACCCATCAGCACGATGGATTGGCTTAAGGGTTGACGATGTTCGGGCATGCTTCGCGACCTTCGGTCAGTATTTGAATGACGTTGCGCGCGGCGTGTTCTGCCATGCCGGCGTTGGATTCCTCGGTATTGGATCCGATGTGTGGTGTGAGTAGGATGTTTGGAAGGCTACGCAAGTCCTTAGTGGAATCCTGCGGCTGATAGGGCTCTGCCTCGAATACATCAAGGGCGGCGGCAGCCAGATGGCCGCTATGTAAAGCATCGTAGAGATCGTTCTCGTAAACCAGAGCTCCACGTGCGGAGTTGATAAAGCGGGCGCCGGGTTTCATTTTCTCAAAGAACGCGGCATTGGCTATGTGTTTGGTGGAGTCCAAAACAGGCAAGAGGGTGAGCACGAAGTCAGCGTCTGCTAGTGCCTCGTCCAGAGATGTGGTATAGTGATCAATGCCGTCCTTGTGGGTGAAAGCGGGGTCTTCCATGATGTCATAGCCAGTGACGCGCATGCCCATGCCATGGTGAAGCTTGGCACTGAGATTGCGGCCGATACGACCGCAGCCAAGAATGCTAATTTTTCTGCCTCGCACTTCGATGCCGGTTGCTGGCTTCCAGTCACCGGCAGCCGTGGAGCCATGGGCGTGATGCACCTGGCGGGCGAGGGAACCAATCATCCATACGGCGTGCTCAGCCACTGCGTTATCTAATACCCCAGGAGTGTTGGTCACCCAGATGCCGTTTGCCGATGCTTGCTCTTTGTCCACGCTGTCATGGCCGACACCGAAGCGGGCGATGACACCTCCTTGTGGCAGGGCTTGGTAAAGTTCTCCTGTGTAAGGGTGGATGTCCGCAATGAAGGCACGAACACCCTGCTTGCTGACAGCGGCAGAGAGGCTCGGCTCGTCCTCCGCAACGGGAATGAACTCGAACCCAGAGTCGGATGACAAGCGCTCGAAAGTTGCCTGTGCTTTGGCGTAAGAAATTTCTGAAACAAAGACCGTTTCCATAAGCGATAAATATGAGCTTGGGCGTGCCAATGATGCAATGGTATGGTGCGGATAAATAATTTATCATTTACGACATCTTCATCCGTGTGTAAGCGTTGTTATCCACTCAAATGGCATTAGGGAAACCTACAATCATGTTTATTGCAATCCGCCAAGGGTATTTCTCTCGGGAGGTGCTTCGTGGCTTGCTTGCAACCCGTTTTGATGATTCTTCGGGCAGTGAAATCGAGTTGTGGGTAGCCCCTCCCATGGATGATCGGGCTCATTTAGAGGCCTGTCTCCGGAACCGTAATGTGGTTGGCGTGATTAGCAGGGGGCTTTCCCGTGAGATGCTGGCATTTATTGAGAAACGCGACATCCCAGTGGTTTCCATCCGTGGTCCTGAGGAGTCTGAGGAGTTCGGTTTGCATGGGCTCCATGTTGACGATGATACCATTGGGAGCTTGGCTGGTGGTGAGTTCGTGCGGCTGAATTTGCGCGAGTGGGGTTTTATTCATTGGGAAGGTGTGGCCTGGTCCGAGGCTCGCAAAGAGTCCCTGCTTGCTTTCGCCCAATCGCAGGGTGTGGCGGTGAATATTCTCTCCTTACCCGTGGATAAACGACACGGTTGGTCTGGAGTCTCAGATATTTGCTCATGGCTTGAGGGATTTGCTAAACCCTGTGGTATTCTCGCGTGCAATGATGAGGCGGGTGTTGCAGTTCTCCATGCTTGCAAGCTATCGGGCCTGCGTGTGCCGGAGGAGGTGGCGGTGATTGGGGTGGATAATGATGGTCTGCTCTGTGAGTCCAGCTCGCCCTCGCTGAGTAGTATTGACTTGCACGCTGCTCAAATTGGCCGTGCTGCTACTCACCATCTGTTGAGCTTACTCAAGGGTGAAGACCCCGGGCAGTTACCCCACGTGGCGCCGGCTGTGATGATCGTCAGAGAGTCCAGCCACGAGGTGGACCGCTACTTACTGGTTTATCAGAATGCAATGAACTATATTACCAGCCACGCGCTTCGTGGACCGCATGTTGCAGACGTAGCCGCTGCTTGTGCTATATCCAAGCGCGGGTTGGAGCGGGCTTTTGCCAAGCACGCAGCGGGAAGTCCTGCTGAGATAATCCGTGAGCAGCGCGCTGCGGGAATATTGAGGTTGCTCAAAAATCAATCACTGGGGCTTGTCAACATTGCGCAACAGTCCGGATTCTCCGACGCTTCTGGACTGTCCAATTTTATTAAAAACGTTACGGGCAAGCCACCTGGTGCGTGGCGGTAGCCAGAAGTTGGTTTCGAAAGTAGCGATGCTTGAGTCAGGCAAGCTGTTTTGATGGGCTAAAGGGAGCTTCTAAGCTCTCTATCAAAGGGAAGATTTCGGAGAAGTCTTCTCGGGTGTCTGAGTCTTGTTTGCCGAAAACACCTTCCTCGATGAGTTCAAAAACCATGGCCCCAATATCGCTGCATGTGGTGACGCCCCACTCTGTCATCATGGTGCTGGCCATGGGGCCAAATTCCTGAATGGCAAAATCACGGAATCCGATGAGGAGCTCACTGGCTGCAACATGGCGGTGCTTACCGTCATTGCTTTCCATGACACGTCTGACGGTGAAATCGAGCGCGTCCTTGAGGAAATAGTATGCTCCAGAATCGAAACTTTCTTGTTTCGAATTGATGGCTTCTACAGCATCCGTAAACTGAGTAGGTTGCATGCCCGCTATGCTTGGTTATGTTCGATTGGATGTCAAGTTTGCGGTCTGAATCCGCTGAGGACGCTGTATGCTCGACTTATTTCAACGAATGCAGATAGCTAATCATGTCGACAAATCCTTGAAGTGAAAGCTCATTAGCAAGCCCTGGTCCCATGATGCTGGAGCTCTGTTTTTCAATATTTTTTACGTCTGCTGCGTCAACCTTGGTTGAGATGCCAGCAATGTTGTTGACGACTACTTGCTGTTCATTTTTGGAGACTAACGTTCCCATGTGTGGGGTGCCGTCGTTCGTAGTTACGATGACCCAGGAATCGGCGATAGTGGCATCAGGCTTAAGAATGGCCTCAGCAATTTGGTCTTTGCTAAGACGGGAGCCAATTTTTTCAAAGGCTGGGCCCTTGATGGGCTCACCAGGGTTGAGACTATGGCACGCTGCACAGGCAAGACTCGCAAGTGCTTTTTTTCCAGCCTTGGGATTGCCCTTCATTTTGTCTAGTGCCACCATCACATCCTCGATGGAGGTTTTACCGACCTGGCCTTTGTTGCTTTTCTTAGCGGTTTTTGCTGGTGGGGCTTTGCCAATACCACTGAGGTTCATGCGGTGTTTGTCAGCGTTTGAGGCAAGAAATGTTTTTTGCGCAGCATCCGCCTTGTTCCAATGGGCGCGGTAGACTTCCTCAATTTTGTCAGACTCAGACCACTTGATTGCCTTGTAGTATGGGCCATGGGTGTCTGGTCGGGTGAACCACCACCAGGAGCCGTCATAGGGTTCTTCTTTATGGTAAAGACGTGCGAGAGCGGTGAGTATTTTATTCTGTAGCTTGCTGTCGGTTGAACTATTAAGCTTGTTGATGAGTCCATCAACTCCTTGAGGGTCATGCATGAGGCGTAGTGCCCAGAGCGCGCCGTCTTGACTAGGCGAGTCAACAGCAGCCAGGCTGGCATCGGTGGCACCCATAGAGACGAGTGACTGCACGGCGAGATGGGGTATGATCACCGCTGGGTGGGGTGTGGCGTGAGGTCCGCCTTGGTGACCTTTCTGAGTAGAGGGCTTCATAGGGGCTGGCGGAACTGCTGCGTTGAGCAGGGCCTTGGCGGTCTCAAGCTTACCAATCCTACCAAGACCGATAGCTGCGACAGCTTGTACTCTAGGATTTTTGTCCTGTAAGCCTGCTATGAAAGGTGCTGTCGATGTTTTGCTGGAGTAAGGCTTGCGGTCGGCAAGGGCACGTAGGGCAAACTCACGAATATTGGCGTCGTTTGTCAAGCTGACTAAGCCGGTATTGGCTTTTGAGCCCAGAAGCTGTGCATAAGTGAAGATGGCGGCAACTCGTGACTCGGCACTTGCAGTGCTGTCTGCCGCGATGGCGAGTACAGCCGATGCAATGCCTGCTTCGCGGTTGAGTATTTCTTGCTGGGTATGAAGGCGAACGGTGGCACTGTCAGATCTTAGTAAAGAGACTAAAGCGTCGTCAGCCAGTTCTTTAAACTTGGGAGCAGCCGTGTATTTCCAGTCTTTAGGGACAACTCTGATGACGTAGCCTTTTTCTGGGCTGCCTTTGAATCCAGCACCTGCCCAAGCAGCCAAGTAGAGGCGGCTGGAGGCGTCAGTATCGATGTCGGTGAATTGGGTCAAGCCGATGTAGTCTTCTTGTGTCTGGGTAAAGCTGGCGCCATCAGGTTTAACGCGATGGATGAAGACTTGGCTACGTCCCCAGTCGCCCATCAGAGGGACGTTGTTGTATTTCTCTGGCCAGCCGGGCTCTTGGAAGAACATGGAGCCAGTGCCTGATCCGCCGCCGACGTCAACGAGTGCAGGGATGATTTCGTCGGTAAAGTTTTTGAACAGCATCGGGTAGCCGTATTTACCTGACTGAATGTTGTGGATGAAACGCACGTTCCAGCCGCCGCCATCATTGGTGTTACCGCGGGTGTAGATGTTCATCAGCGGATCAATGGCGATATCGTAAATATTTCGCAGGCCATGGGTGTATGCCTCAAGCTCGGTGCCGTCTGGCCGAACTCGCACTATGCCACCACCTAGCATTGTGAGCTCAGTACCGTCGCTTCCTTTGGCTTTGTGCATGCCGTAATCACCCACGGCAATGTAGATCCAGCCGTCGATAGCCATACGCATGCCGTTAGTGGTGTGGTCTGCACCACGGCTCTGGTTGTGTGTCTTACAGCTGATATCAGAAACTAAGATTTTGGGTGGGCCGTCGGCCTTACCGTCTTTGTCGGCATCTTCGAGAACTCCGAGGTGCATGGCCCCGAAAGTCTTCTCATCTTTCCAGATAGTGTAGATAACGTAAACCTTATCACCCACTGCAATGAGACCACGCGGGTTATCGAGTGTCGCAAAAATGGTATGCTCGTCAGCGACCCCATCGTTGTCGGTATCGCGAAGACGTACGATTCTGCCTTTGCCTGGGCCCTTGCCGAGTGAACCACACATATCGACGCCAACGAAGATATCACCATTGGGGTGAGCGGAGAGGCAGGCGGGCGAAGGGGTCAGCTCAGGTCCGCAGAAATTCGTTTGTTCGAGCTCTGGGGGGAGGTTAGCGAAACTAGTTGTGGCACAGCATGCGGCGGTAATAGCGCCGAGAATAATCGATTTAGGCTTTTTCATGTTGGGTAGTGGCAGTTTAAAATACGTATTAAAGGGTAATCTTTTTCAATGATTATGATGAAGGGCATTGCTGGAGCATGCGTGGCATTTGACCCACTCGGCAGTGCCGTCAGCATAATGTTCTTTTTTCCAGATGGGGACGGTAGATTTGATGGAGTCAATGACGGCGCGGCAGGCTGTGAAGGCTGCATCGCGATGGGCAGCGGAGACAACAACACAGATGGCTATCTCGCCAAGCTGTAGGTGACCAGTGCGATGGGTGCAGCTTGCCGCGACAATATCATGCTGACTAGTGATTTTTGCAAGGATTCGATTGCCCTCTTTTTGTGCGAGGGCGGGGAAGGCCTCATATTCGAGAGAGGTGACGTCTCGGCCCTGATGGTGGTTGCGGACCCAGCCTTCAAAACTTACAAAGCCGCCGGCAGATGGATCTTGCACAGTGTCACAGAGGGCACGTGGGTCGATTGGCTTGTCAGTTAATTGGAACATGTCCACAAAATGATTACTCTCTATAAAACAATTATTAGCCACCGGCAACCGGTGGGATGAAGACAACCTCCTCGCCGTCACTGATGGAATGCGACCAGTTGGTAAAATCTCCGTTTACAGCTACCATCATCCCTTTGCGTTTGCAAGTGAGTTGGTGCTTGGCGCGCAATTGCTCAAAAAGCCCGGCCGGTGTCTCGCTATCAGTCTCAATGACTTCGCTGTGCGTGCCAGTAAGTTCTCTCAGCTGGGCAAAGTAGCTGACGGTGATCTTTTTTACGGTATTGCTTTGATTGAGGCGGGCTCGGATTTCTACAAGATCAGCCTCGGTATTGGTATTGGTGAGTGTCCAGAAGCCGGGGCTGGGTAGAAACTTGCAATCAAGACTTATGAGCACGGAGCGAGGGCAGTTTTTGCCGTTATCTAGAGCGGCTCTTACAGCACTTGCAGAAGAGGGTTCCCAAATGGCGCAGAGCGGCTCGGGTAAGTTGTCCGTTGAGCTCGTAAAGTAGGTGGCATCCAGTGTCGAATCACGTGAGTCGACTAAAGTCTGGAGGTGGTCTTGTTCGAGCATGGGTAGATCACAGGCCAGGACGAGCCAGGCAGCATCAGGGTCGGCTTGCTGTGCCGAGGCAATCGCCCCGAGGGGTCCTACGGAACCAAAGGCGTCTGGGATCGTGTTTTCTTCCCCCTTGTCCTCGCTGGTTGAGATGAAAACCTGATCGCAAACCGACTCGAGTAATTTGATGCCACGTTCTTTCTGGGTAAGTCCATTACGCAAGATGAGTTCGGATTTATCCGAGCCCATGCGCGAGGATTTGCCTCCAACTAACAGCAAGCCATTCATCGGTGTTATGGTGCAGCTTGATAATCGCCGGACTTACCACCTGTTTTCTCCAGCAGGCGGGTTTCAATAATACGCATGTCCTTGCTGATGGCTTTGCACATGTCGTAAATGGTGAGAGCGGCACCCGATACTCCTGCAAGAGCTTCCATTTCTATGCCGGTGCGACTGGTAGTGATACAGGTGCAGGTGATGGTGATCTGAGTTTCGGAGCTTGGCTCGATGCTGAATTTGGCATTATCGAGCGGAATAGGGTGGCAGAAAGGTATAAGGTCAGCGGTTTTCTTAGCTGCCATGGTGCCAGCGATAATGGCGGTGTGGAATACTGGGCCTTTTTTGCTCTGAATGTCACTGCCCTCAAGCAGGGTCATGACTTCGGCGCCGACTTCAATAATGCTCTGAGCGGTGGCGCTTCGGCGGGTGCTTTCCTTGGCGGAGACATCCACCATGCCTGGCTGATTATTGGTATCGATGTGGGTGAGTTTACTCATGTCAGGTCCAAGGGTAGAAGTTTGCGGGTTCATTGAGAAGTTCTTTTCCAGCAAGTTCTCCACCGAGTTGGGCAATGCCATCGGTGTCGGCGAGAGCAAGGAAGTTGCCTGAATTGGAGGGTGCCTGGAGATGGATCCGGCCGTTTTTGAGTTGGCAGGGGACGAGGCCGGTGAAGTGAGCGGGGCAGTGGAAGCTGCCGTTGCTCTGCAATGTGTGGCTTGTGGGGGCCGAGCCACTGAGGATTTCCTTGAGAGTTGGTAACAGGTAGCGTGCGGCGCAAGCCATGGCGGAGACAGGATTGCCGGGCAATGCGAATATAGACCGCTTGCACTCCTCACCGCCCGAGGCGGAACCGTCGTCCGCTCTAGCCCGCTTGCACTCGTCACCGCCTGCGGCGGAACCGTCGTCCGCTCTAGCCCGCTTGCACTCGTCACCGCCTGCGGCGGAACCGTCGTCCGCTCCTGCGGTGGAGGCATTGGCTGGTGTGTAGGTCCAATACGCCATGGGTTTGCCGGGGCGTTGGGCGATGCCGTGGAAGTGGGGGCTGCCGAGTAGTTCGGTGAGGACGGGGGCAACGTAGTCGTATTTGCCTTTCGAGATGCCGCCGTTGAAGATGAGGATGTCATGGGCGGGCAGTGCCTCGGTGATTGTGTCTTTCAGCGCTAACGGGTCGTCGGCAATGTGGAGGCTCTCGACCTTGCCGAGCTTCATGCCGGTGATGAGTGCCTCCAGTGCGGTGGCGTGGCTGCGGCGGATTTGGTGGGGTAGCGGAGTTACCTCGGGAGCTACAAGTTCGTCGCCAGTGGTGATGATGAGGATGCGAGGTAGAGCTGAGACTTTAAGATGAGTAGCACCACAGGAGGCGGCAATGGCGAGCTCAGCGGCGTTGAGAACTTGTCCGCTATTCAGTAGTATTTCTCCTGCTGCGGTGTCACTTCCCGCCGAGTGGATGTGCTGCTGAGCCTGAGGGCTGGCGTCGCTGTGCAGGCTGGCGGTGTTTTCTGATAGGTCGATGTGTTCGATGGGAATAATGCAATCACATCCGTGTGGTAGGACGCAGCCGGTCATGACTTCAATGCAGCTGTCTGCATTTTCCAGTGTGAGCGCTGGTGTTCCCGCGGCCTGGGTGCCAGTGATCGGGAAACGAGCATTGCCGCTGGCGAAGGAGGCGTGGGCGATGGCGATGCCGTCCATCATGACACGGTCAAAGGGAGGCAGGGGGCGGTCGGCAAGGATGTCCTCACGAAGGTAACGTCCCTGGGCCTTGGACAGGGGCACGATTTCAACAGCAGCCGTGGTGAGGTGTTGGCGGATGATGTTTTCGGCCTGAGTGACGGAAATGAGATTTTGCATGGCGTGAGCTTTTGTAAGAAGAGATCAAATCACGATTGGTCTTTTTTGTCCATCCATGCCAGTCTTTGCGTGTGAGCTTGCCCGTCGATCAAATGCAGCGACCGCTCCGTGATCTGAGGATCTCGGTGACGGATCGTTGTAATTATCGTTGTCGCTACTGCATGCCAGCTGAGGTGTTTGATGAAGATTACCCATATCTGCCCAAGCCTGAGATTTTATCGCTTGAAGAGATTGCGCGGCTCACTGCGATTTTTTGTAGCCTCGGAGTGGAGAAACTTCGCCTGACTGGGGGTGAGCCGCTACTGCGACGTGGCTTAGTGGATCTGGTCAGTATGTTGGCTGACATTCCAGGTGAGCATGACCTTGCGATGACCACCAATGGCAGCGCGTTGGCTCGTTATGCCAAAAAACTCAAAGCGGCCGGTTTGCAGCGGGTGACGATTTCAATGGATGCGCTGAACCCAGAAATCTTTGTGCGCATGAATGGCACTGGCGCATCTCCTGAGCGCGTCATTGAGGGGGTCGATGCGGCTCTTGAACATGGGCTTAAGGTGAAGATCAATAGTGTGATCCAGAAGGGGGTCAATGAAGACGAGATCGTTTCGCTGGCCAGATTCGGCCGAGAACGTGGCGTAACGATGCGCTTTATCGAATACATGGACACAGGAAATACCAATGGCTGGAAGCTGGGTGAGGTGGTGCCCTACACCGAGATGGTGGAGGCTATTGGCCAGCACTTTCCGCTGGAAGCCATCCCGTGCAATTACATCGGAGAAACGGCAAAGAGGTTTGGCTACCAGGATCTCCCCGATCAGGAAGTGGGTTTTATCAGCTCAGTGAGTAAGCCGTTTTGTGGCGATTGTAATCGGGCTCGGCTTTCCTCGGATGGTCAGCTGTTCACCTGCCTGTTTGCTGCACGCGGGCACAATTTAAAAACGCTGCTGCGCGATGGCGGCACTGACGGGCAAATAACAGAAGTCATCCGCAGTGTCTGGGCTGCCAGAGATGATCGTTATTCTGAGTTGCGCAGCCAAATCGATGGTGCCCAGCCTAAGCCTGAGATGTCCTATCTGGGTGGATAGGAGGAAGTATTGAGTTTGAAGAAATTGCTTAATGAAGCATCCTGTAAATATGAATGTCACCTTAAAACATCTCTTCATTTCCCCGGGCCATAATTATTATGGTCGGCATGGTAAGGGGGCGATGGATTACCCGATAGAGGAGGTGGAGCGGATCAGCTGTGTGGCGGGGCGTGGGATTGAGGGGGATCGTTTTTTTGATTATAAGCCGGACTACAAGGGTCAGATTACTTTGTTTGACTGGGCGGTGTATGAGCGGGTGCGGGATGAGATTGTGAAGGGGGAGCTCGATCCGAAAGCGTTTCGCCGCAATGTGGTGATGCAAGGTGTGGATCTCAATGGACTGATTGATAAGCGCTTCACTCTCGGAGGTCTTGAGCTGACGGGCTCGTGTGAGTGTAGCCCCTGGTCCTGGATGGATCAGGCGTGTGCACCTGGAACACATGAGTTCCTCAAAGGATACGGAGGTTTGAGAGCGAGGATCGTGAAGGGGGGTGAGCTAGCTGGAGGTGACTGCGAGCTCGAGATATTAGCAGAAGTCGAACCACGAAGTGACGATGCGTGAAGAATCTTCAGAGTATCAAATTACCAAACAGCTTGGCGATGAACGTCAGCGGGTCACTGACTGTGTGGCCTCTGAGGAGCCACTTCAAATCACGGTAGACGGCACGCCGGTGGCGGTGGTGATGCGCACTCCGGGGCATGATGAGGATCTGGTGAAGGGGTTTTTGCTCACCGAGGGTCTGGTAAATTCTCTTGATGAGGTGCTGCGCGTTGATTTGGAGATTAAACAGAACCACGCGCTTGTTTTTTTGGCTGATGATGTGGTGTTAGATCATCAGAGCCTGAGCCGCAATCTCTACAGCGCTTCATCCTGTGGGATTTGTGGTAAGGCGAGTATTGAGGCTATTCAACAAAATGCGCCGCCGATTGAAAGTGGTTTTATGATGCCAGTAAAGACGGTGATGGGCTTGCCAGATACTCTGCGGGCAGAGCAGGAGGTGTTTGCCAATACAGGTGGCTTGCATGCTGCGGCTTTGTTTTCTGAGGACGGTAAGTTGTTGGTCTTACGCGAGGATGTAGGCAGACATAATGCTGTCGATAAAGTGATCGGCTGGGCTGCCAAAGAAAAGATAGACCGGGCCGACACTCTACTCCAAGTTTCAGGGCGGGTGTCATTTGAGGTCGTACAGAAGGCACTGGTCGCCCGCATCCCCGTGGTTTCCGCGATTTCTGCGCCATCGTCGCTGGCGGTCGATTTTGCCCGCGAGAGCGGCCAGACTTTGATTGGGTTTTTGCGCCCCCCGAAGTTTAATATTTACTCAGGGGACGAGCGAATCACCGACTAGATATGTAGCCTAGTCGCGCGACATGAAGATGCGCAGAATGTACCAGAACATCAGGGCGACACTGGCGAAGAGTCCGAGTGAGGCCGCCACATACTGGTTGGTGTTGTAGTGGTGAATGATGTTGCTCGTACTGTAGAGCACAGAACCTGCTGCAAATAGCACCATGATCACGGAGAACCAAAAGCCGAGCGTGATGAAGCTGGGGAAAATGATAGCAACGACGATCACACCGAGGGCAATGAAGCCACCAATCTTCAAGAAGCCACCAAGGAAGGAGAAGTCTTTCTTAGTGGTGAAGGCGACAAAGGTAAGCCCAGCAAACAGCAGACCGGTAACACCACCAGCTTTGATGATCAGGGTCGCATCGCCCGTCATGTTCTTGGCAAGGAGCAGAAGAGGTAAAAAGATGAGGGCCTCAATGAGGACATAGAATCCCAATCCCATATACTGAACGTTAACACTTGTTGAGCTCATGGCCCACTTGTTGGCAAAGTGAGAGGCAAACATGAAAACACCAATGACCATGAGCCAGCTGTAGCTGCTGGATCCGAGCAGGCCGAATACTTTCAGCTCAATGCCTGGAATAGAGAATAATAAGGCTTCAAGAACCGCGAAAGCAGCAATGGCTCCAGCGAGGTGAGCGTATGTTTTGCGAATGAACTCGGCGCGTACGTCGACAGACTGAGATGCAACCGTGTATGGATTGGCGTATGAGTTGGCGTAGGAATTGTCCATGCGTGAACTATAGCCTTAAAATCACGCTAGGCTAGAGGTTTTTGTGACCTACATTCCCATCTCGTGCTTGTGTGTGATGGACTCTAACATGGATGTGTTGGTTTTGTGGTGGCGTAGCTCCTCCTCGAGGCGAAGGGCGTCGTTGCGAGACAGGTGGCCACTGCACCATTCCATTTGCCATGGCTTGAATGCTTTAGTGCCCTTGAACTGACCCTTGTTGTGGGCCGTGTGTTCGGCTTGGGCATCTTCTGCCTTACCGATGAAACGGCGGTTCATACGGTTCTTGAGAATGTAAACTTGGTAAGTTTTTTGAGACATGATTAGGGTGTTGGGATGATGCTTATTTCGATCGATTTGCTGGTTGGTGTGTTGCTTTCCAAGGCGGTAGATTGAAGTGGAATCAGTGGGTTGACTTCTGGAAAATAGGCGGCAGCTGTTCCTTTGGGTATGTCATAAGGAATCGCATAAAAATTCTCTATGTTCCTCTCGCCGTCTTGCCAGTGGCTGGTGATGTCGACCAGCGAAACAGGAGCGATGTCACGGGCTTTCATGTCCTCAGGATTGAGGAAGATGATTCGCCTTCCCATGCCGATTCCCCGATAGCGATCGTTGAGACCATAGATGGTAGTGTTGTATTGATCATGGCTTCGCAGGCTTTGCAGTATGAGTCGGTCTTTAGCAACTTGAAGTTGATCAACTTCTGCGTCGCTAAATTCGGCTTTGCCTGATGGGGTATCCCAGATTCTTTGTTTCGCGGTATTGGGGAGGTAAAAACCTCCGGGTTTTCTGACCTGTTGATTGAAGGCGCTGAATCCAGCGATGACTTTTTCGATTAAGTCTCTGATCCTGTCGTAGTCGCCGACAAGCCAGCGCCAGTCAATTTTCTCGGAATTACCAAGGGTGGCCTGGGCAAGCCGGGCGATAATGTCAGGCTCGCTGAGAAGGTCAGGCGCGGCTGGTTGCAGCTTGCCTTTAGACATGTGGACAATGCTCATGGAGTTCTCACAGGTAACAAATTGATCGCCTTCGTTCTGAGTGTCGCGTTCGCTGCGTCCCAAGCATGGAAGTATAAGCGCTGTTTTCCCAGTGACTAAATGGCTACGGTTGAGCTTGGTCGACACGTGGCAGGTGAGTGAGCAGTTTGATAATGCTTCGCCCGTGAAGTGAGTGTCAGGGCAAGCTTGGAGGAAGTTGCCACCAAGAGCAAAAAACACCTTGGCCTCACCATTATACATCGCAAGAATTGACTCTACGGTGTCGTAGCCATGTTTGCGTGGGCAGTTGATGCCAAACTCATGATCGAGAGCTGCGAGGAAGGATTCTGGCATTTTCTCGTAGATGCCCACGGTGCGGTCGCCCTGGACATTGCTGTGGCCTCGAACAGGGCAGAGCCCTGCACCGGTTCGGCCAATGGCGCCGATCAGGAGGTGGATGTTAGTAATCTCACGTATGGTAGCAACTGCGTTGCGGTGTTGGGTGATGCCCATTGCCCAGCAAGTGATGAGCTTGCGTTCGCCGCGCAGAATGGTGTCGGCAAGTTGTTGGATTTCTTTTTTGCTGATACCAGACAGGTTTGTCAAAGTATCCCAGTCGGAGCGTGCACATTGCTGGCGGTAATTCTCGATGCCTTGGGTGTGCTCATCGATGAATGAGCTATCCACGCTTTTGCGTTCGAGAATTTCTTTGCCGAGCGCTCGAAGCAGGGCGAGGTCTCCGTTCAAATTCACCTGCAAATATTGTGATGCCAATGGAGTGGATTTGCCGAGCATGCCCGATACTTTCTGTGGGTGGGCAAAGCCGACGAGTCCAGCTTCCTTGAGCGGGTTGATGGCGATGATTTGAGCTCCATTTTCGACAGCTCTCTCTAAAGCCGATAGCATGCGAGGGTGATTGGTGCCGGGATTCTGACCGATACAGATGATGGTCTCTGCTTGGTAAATGTCTTCGAGGGTGACGGTTCCTTTGCCGACCCCGATAGATTGCTTCATTGCTGTGCCGCTCGACTCGTGACACATGTTTGAGCAGTCTGGCAGGTTGTTGGTGCCGAAGCTGCGCACAAAAAGCTGATATAAGAAGGCGGCCTCGTTGCTGGCTCGTCCGGAGGTATAGAAGGTCGCTTGGTCAGGGTGCTCGAGAGCCTTGAGCTCATCACTGATTAATTGAAACGCGTCATCCCATGAGATGGGTTGATAGTGAGACTGACCATCGTGTAAGACCATGGGCTCTGTAATGCGTCCTTGCTGGTCGTGCCAGTAGTCACTTTGGCCAAGTAATTCGTCAATACTGTGCTTGCGGAAAAATTCTCGGCCAATCTGCCTTGTGGTTGCTTCTGAAGCCACGGCTTTGGCCCCATTTTCACAAAATTCAGAAACCGCACGATGGTCGTCCGGGTCTGGCCAAGCGCAACTCGGGCAGTCGAAGCCGTCGGTCTGGTTGAGATCTAGCAAGGCTTTGGCGCCTCGGATAGGGCCCGCAGTTTTCATCACATGCTTGAGTGCTGATGCGACTGCTGGAGTCCCCCCAGCGTGTGACTTGGCATTTTTTTGCTGTGGAGGGTGTTCGGGAGATGTTGGGTTTATCTCAGCTGCCATGCTGATTAGGCTAATAGAAAAAACCACGGTGGAGAAGTCATCAATGCGATTTTATGAGGCTTACTGATTATTTGTGTGAGCAAAGGGCTTATTTTTTATCTTTGAAAGTCGTGTAGCTTCATGTTTTGAAGAGTTATGGCAAAAGCAATCATCTATCATAATCCACATTGAGGATCTTCCAAAAATGCCTTGGCGGTCGCCGAGGATTTGGGCGTAGAACATAAAGTTGTTCTCTATATTAAAAACCCTCCGGGTCGTGAGGAATTAGAAAAAATCATCGAGGTGCTGGAAGATCCGGTGGAGGATTTGGTGCGTAAAGACTCAAAATTTAAGAAGCTTGAGTTGGTAGCCGAAGATTATGTCGATAATCCAGAGGCGGTGATTGAGATTCTACTCAAGCACAAGCAATTGCTACAGCGTCCGATTGTTTGTTCTGAGAGTAAGTCAATCGTAGGTCGTCCTAAACAGCGAATCATTGATTTGCTGAGTGCTGGGGCATAACATCGTAAATCCTATCTTGCTATGCCGTCTCGGGGTCGCCATCAAAGTTCTTCCAAGGAGTGCCTGCGTACGATGAGTAAGATCGAGGCGATGCCGGGGGTCGTAGGTGTGATCATTGGTAGGTCCTACGGGGGGAAATCTCTCGGTAAGAGTGGCAAAACGGGTCAAGTGCGGGTGCAGCGTGAAGTAGCCGGTGGATTGAAGGCGGTGACACAAAGCTCCAAGGGGCTGCAGGAGCTCTTTATCCGCACGGAGCAGGGCGAGGCGAAGAATGTCTGGCAATCGATTGAGCAGTTGGATGCTTAGTCGAACTGAGTAGGACGGGTGTCTAGCTCGCCACGGGTGCGTCAATCCACTTATCGTGCTCGCGTATGAGGTCGATGAGTCGCTCGACAGCTTCAGTCTCTGGAATGTTGAATTTGACGGCTTGCTTGCCGACATAGAGGTTGATCTTGCCGGGGGCGCCTCCAACATAGCCGAAGTCCGCATCTGCCATTTCGCCAGGGCCATTGACGATGCAACCCATGATGGCAATACGAACGCCTTTGAGATGCCCGGTTGCTGCTCGGATCTTTTGAGTGGTGTCTTGGAGGTTGAAAAGGGTTCGGCCGCAGGATGGACAGGCGACGTAGTCGGTTTTGAAGATGCGTGAGCCTGCAGCTTGTAGGATGTTGTAGGCGAGGCGAAGTGACTGGCCTGGAGCTTCTTCTCCTTGTATGAGAATGGCATCTCCAATGCCGTCGCAGAGAAGTGAGCCGATGTTACGGGAGGCAACTAACAAGGTGTCGAGGAAGTCTTTATTTGGCTCATTGCTGGGCTCTAGTGTATCCTTGAGAAGGATGGGGTGATGGGCAGCTAGCTTCGAGGCGAGCAAACGAAATGCATGGATAACGGCAGCACCTTCGGTTTCGGGGTGGCAGCCATTTTTGACGGTGACCAGCTGAGGTTCTTGAATCGCATTAATCTTCTGAATAGATGCGGTGTCCCAGGGGTCGAGCTCTACGAGCTCAGCATCCTCAGCAACTACCTCAGGGGTAAAGTCTCCAAGCTTGTCTATCTTGTGCGCGAGGGCGTCCCATTTTTGGCGCGAGGTAAATACGCGAATGGTGTTGCTGCCACCAAGCTTGTGGCCGTTGACCTCGAGCTGGTGGGTATGACGGCGCTCGTATGAAAAAGGGTTGTAGGATAGTGTGCCTCGCTGAGCCCCTGAAGGGTCATTGCTGAGATGAGAGTTCTGAATGCTGGCGACCAGTGCTTGGGCGACGGGGATCTCGTGCACGGCATCCTCTGTAAGAGAGACGCGAATGGTGTCACCGACGCCATCGGCTAACAGAGAGCCAATGCCAATAGCGGACTTTATTCGGCCGTCTTCACCATCACCAGCTTCTGTAACGCCAAGATGAATGGGGTAGTTCCAGTCGGCTCCCTCTTGGTCAAGGCGGGCTACCAGCAGGCGGTAAGCTTCGATCATAACCTTTGGGTTTGAGGCCTTCATTGAGAAGCAGAAATTGTGATAATCGTGGTCACGGGCGATACGGGCGAACTCGAGCGCACTCTCAACCATGCCGAGTGGGGTGTCGCCGTAGCGGTTCATGATCCGATCTGACAGTGAGCCGTGGTTGGTGCCGATGCGCATGGCGCGGCCTAGTTCTTTACAGAGCTCGACGAGTGGGGCGAAGTCTTCGCGGATGCGTTCTAGCTCACCAGCATACTGCTCGTCGGAGTATTCGCGGATTTCGAATTTTTTCTTGTCGGCATAGTTGCCAGGATTGACTCGGATCTTTTCTACCCATTTGGCAGCTTCAAAAGCAGCATCGGGTTTGAAGTGGATATCTGCAACCAAGGGGATATTGCAGCCCGCCGCGCGTACGCCGTCACGAATGTTTTCTAGGTTGGCAGCGTATTTTTTGGTCTGCGCGGTGATTCTCGCAATTTCACACCCAGCTGCGGCCAAATCGAGCACTTGTTTCACACATGCTTCTGTGTCACGCGTATCCGATGTGATCATGGATTGCACGCGGATCGGGTTGTGACCACCGACGCCAACATCACCCACCATGATTTCGCGCGATTTGCGGCGCGTGTAAGAGAAGTAGTCTTGGCAATATTGAAGATCGTTGGGCATGATGAAAGGGTAGAAATAAGATGTTAACTTGTCGACAGCATATGTGGCTTCGTCTTGGGTGGTGTGCTGATCGATAAGACCAAGTCACTTTTGATGATAGCCGTCTGGGTGGGACTGGTGCCATTTCCAAGCACTAGCAATGGTGGACTCAATATCCATGTGCTCAGGATCCCAGCCTAGCTCTGTACGAGCTTTGGTGTTGTCGGCATAGAGCGATGGAGGGTCTCCCGGACGACGTTCATCTTCTTCGGCTGGCACGGGTAGGCCGGTGACACGCTCAACGGCATCGAGAATCTCGCGAACGGAGGTTGGTTTGCCGGTGCCGAGGTTGTAGTGCACAAAGGTGTTAGGTGTCGCCAGTTTGTCAAAGACGGCGATGTGGGCACGGGAAAGATCATCGACGTGAATGTAGTCACGCAGGCAGGTGCCATCGGGTGTGGGGTAGTCGGTGCCAAAAATTTTCAGAGCGCCTCGCTGTCCAGTAGCCGCAAAAATGGCCAAGGGGATGAGATGTGATTCGGGGCTGTGGTCTTCACCAATGGTGCCATCTGCTGCGGCTCCTGAGGCGTTAAAGTAGCGGAACACAGCGGATGATATTTCACCTGAGCGAGCGAGGTCTTGGAGAATGTGTTCGACGTGCAGCTTGGTGGCACCGTATGGGTTGATCGGCGCTTGAGGAAGGTCTTCGACGAGTGGCAGGGTGTCTGGCTCACCATAGGTGGCGCAGGTGGAGGAAAAGACAAATTTGCTCACCCCGGCGTCTGTCATGGCAAGGAGGAGTTGAATGGTATTGCCGACGTTATTTTCGTAGTATTTGAGAGGCACATTGACGGACTCCCCTACATTGATGAACGCCGCGAAGTGCATCACGACTTCAATTTTATTTTCTTTGAGGATGTTTGCTACGGCACTCCGGTTGCCGAGGTCTTGATCGAAGAAGGGGATATCATCTGCGACAGCAGCACGATGCCCGTAGACTAAATTATCGAGTACGAAGGGTGTGTGGCCAGCAGCTTGGAGTTGTCTAACGCAGTGGCTACCAATGTAGCCTGCGCCTCCGACGACGAGAACGTTCATGGGGCGAAATGTGATAGCTGAAGTTTGAAGTTTCAAGTTTCAAGTGTGTGTATTATGGTTCTGCTGTGCAAATCGATGTGGCAGACTATCTGGAAGATTTCTCTAAGGTTGCTGTGCAGGCTGGATTTTCTCGTAAGGTGCTTGCAGAGGTTGATGGGCATGAAATCCCGGCATTTGTGAGGCGTGCCGAAGGAGTCCCTCGAGTCTATGTTTCTTCGGGTATGCACGGTGATGAGCCGGCAGGTCCGCTGGCTCTCTATGAGTTTCTCAAAGAGGGTTTGTTTGGTGGTGAAGTTGAGTGGATGCTTTGCCCTTTGATGAATCCTACAGGTATAAGTGCTGGCAGCCGGGAAAATAAACAGGGCCTGGATTTGAACAGAGACTACCTGCGCCGATCCAGTGCTGAGGTTGCTGGGCATGTGCGTTGGCTGGAAAAACAGCCTGTGCCGGATGTGTTTTTATCACTGCATGAGGATTGGGAGAGCACTGGTTTTTATCTTTATGAAATTCAGAAGTGTGAATTTTCCAGTGTTGCTCATTCCATTCTTGAGGCGGCAGCTAATGAGATCGGGCCTGAGCCGAGCTCACTGATTGATGATCACGCGGTGCGTGAACCTGGCTGGATTTTTCACAAGCCAGAGGCTGATTTCCCCGAGGATTGGCCGGAGGCTATTTACATGGCAAACATGGGGACGCAGGTGTCATATACCTTTGAGACGCCGAGCTCGCTGGAGCTTGAAAGGCGCATCAACTGCCACAAACTCGCATTAAATAAGGCGGTGGAGGAATTTATGAACAAGCGAGAAGCTTGAGCGGAGCCTGACGAACTGGTGACCGTGTGATTATCTGAGCTCAGTGCATGGACGTGGCACATGCTATATTGATTGTAAGTTGAATCCAATCTTGCTCGGTTACACGAAGCTACTATATATATAATTTAATATTTGAGCAGGTTCCCTTTGCTTACTGCCTAAAATTAGGCTAATGAAAAACAAGGTTCATACAAAGACTGAAATTTATGGAAGAACAACATGTAAAAACCGCCATACTCTTGCTGAATATGGGTGGGCCAGAATCTCCCGAAGAAGTGCACCCTTATATGAAGGAGCTTTTTCAAGATCGTGAATTGCTCAAACTTCCAGCTCAAAAAATACTTGGTAGATTCATAGCATGGAGGCGCACCCCTTTTATCCAGGAAAGATACGAGGAGCTTGGGCAATACTCTCCAACCCGAAAACTCATGGAAGGGCAGGGGGATGCCATTGCCCGCAAACTAGACGAGCAATATCCAGAATCTGCACCTCACGCTTGCGTTCCTGGTTTTCGCTACGCTGTCCCACGAACGGGAGAGATGTTGGAGAAGTTTAAGCACGCGGAGCGAGTGGTGCTGTTCTCTCACTACCCCCAACACAGCTGCTCAACGAGTGGCTCCAGCCTTTGTGATGCATATAGATGGCTTAACGGTAAAGAATACGGCCCTGATCTCTCGGTAATTGACCGGTGGTGGGACCGAGATGACTACACGGATCTCTGGGCGGAGTTAATTGAACGGAAGTTCAATGCTTTCAAAAAAGAACACACCCTGGAAGATGATGATATTCGTATCATCTACTCTGCACACAGTCTTCCCGAGGCATACTGCCTCGAAAAGGGTGACAAATATAACGAGGAGATCGAAGGCACTATCAGTCGGGTTGAGGATGCGCTCAAAAAGAAGGGTATGACCAGTCATGCTCATGCATTGTCTTGGCAGAGCAAGGTCGGCCCCAAGAAGACCAAATGGCTATCACCTAGCACGCCGGATGTCATTCACGCAACGAAGGAGAAAGCTATTTTGATTGTTCCTATCGCGTTCACCACCGACCATATTGAAACTCTTGATGAAATTGATATCGAGTTTCGTGAAGAGGCGGAAAAGGTGGTGGATCACTTCGCCCGCGTGGACTGCTTTAACATGGAAGAACGATTTATTGATCTTTGTGTGCGCTTGGTTGCAGAGCATTTGGGTGACGAATGTAAGAGTGAAATTCGCCCCTGCTGTGTAAACTGTGTGGGAGATGATTGTGCATCCATGCGTTCGTTTTTTGACTCAAGCCCAGTTCATTCAACAAGCTAGGTCTGATACTAGTCATGATTGCTCGACTCCGTGGTAAAGTGTTAGAGGCCCTGCCGGGTAGGCTGGTCATTGATGTGAATGGGGTAGGCTACCTTGTCAGTGTGTCGCTGAGCACCTATGATTTGATCAACCCTGTGGAGGGCAAGGAGGTGGAGCTGCGCACGCATCTGCATATTCGGGAGACCGCGCACACGCTTTATGGTTTTGCCACGGACGCTGAGCGTGATTTGTTTTTATTGTTGATTGAGCGTGTCAGCGGCATTGGGCCATCCATCGGAATGTCGGTGCTAAGTGGTATGCCAGTGGATCACTTTAAGTCATGTGTGGTCAATAGTGATGCAGCAGCACTCTCTCAGATCAAAGGATTAGGCAAGAAAACAGCAGAGCGCATCATTTTGGAGCTCAAAGACAAGGTGGGTGTTGCTGAAGCGTGGCAGGCTGCTGCCGGTGAAGCCACTCCGAGTGCTTCGATTGATGCGGAATCAGCCTTGATTGGTCTCGGCTACAAGCAGGCCGAAGCTAAAAAAGCGGTTGCCGCTGTTGCTAAGCTTAAAGCAACCGCGACGACAGAAGATTTGATTCGAGATGCTCTTAGGATGCTAAACTCCTAGTATCTCAGCAGCAGCACATATGTCATCGCTTTGAATTGTTCTGGTCAAAGGTGACTTCGGTGATTAGCTTGTCGACAGTTGCTCCGCACATGCTGCTGCTGCGATTGACTTGCTATTTTGGCTTGAACCAGAGCCTGTCTGTCATTACTGCAACGCCCACATCATTGCTAAAATTCCATGATTGAGAACACGCCTACTTCACTCGACTTTTCAGAATCTAAGATCAATCAGGACTTAAGCCCTGAGGACAAGATTGAGTTTTTCAGAGATATGGCGCGTATTCGTCGTTTCGAACAGACCGCCCTTAAGTTCTATAATAAAGGCATGATGGGTGGCTTTTTGCATCTCTATATCGGTCAAGAGTCTGTTGCTGCGGGCACGCTTGGATTATGCAAAGAAAACGACCACGCTATTACCGCTTATCGTTGCCATGGACATGCCCTATCAATGGGAATGGATATGAATAGCTGCATGGCGGAGCTTTATGGTAAAGCTTCTGGTGCTGCGAAAGGCAAAGGAGGATCGATGCATTTATTTGATCCTTCAAAGAACTTCTGGGGGGGGCACGGTATTGTTGCGGGTCAAACACCACTCGGCTTGGGTTTGGCATATGGAGTCAAATATCAGGAATTAGAAGGCTGCTGCCTTTGCTACCTTGGAGATGGAGCAATCAACCAAGGTGTTTTTCACGAGTCTCTCAACTTAGCGGCTCTGTTTGAGCTGCCTGTCATTTACATTATTGAGAATAATGGCTACTCAATGGGAACAAGCCAAAGCCGTTCAAGTTCGTACAAAAATTGCCTAGCTCAGCGAGCTGAGGCATATGACATGGACTGGGATTTGGTCAATGGTGAGGACCTGTACGAGGTTCGTGCTAAAACGCACATTGCGATGGAGCGTGCGCGCAAGGAGTCGAAGCCGACTGTTCTTGAGATTGCCACTTATCGATACTACGGCCACTCTGTAGCCGATGCTAATGCCAAGAAATACCGCACGCCGGAGGAAATTGAAAACTACAAGACATACCATGATCCGATTCGTTTGTGGCGTCGTCGTTTGATCGAAGAGGGGGTATTTACCGATGCTGAGGCTGACGCAATAGACAAAGAGGCTAAAGCTGAGGCTGATCAGTCAGCGGTGTTTGCTGAGCAGTCGCCACCACCAACTGCAGAATCTATATTTGATGATGTGTATTGGGAAACGGACAACAATACTGAAGCTGGAAATACCGGAAGACATTTTTTTAACGACTGATTTTAAACCTTTAAATAACGTCTAACACTATTTTTTTATGAGAGAGATACTCTACCGCCACGCAATACGCGAAGCCCTTGATGAAGAACTTGCTCGCGACGAGAAGGTCGTTGTAATGGGTGAGGAAGTCGCCCAATACAATGGTGCTTACAAGGTAACCGAAGGACTGTGGGACAAGTGGGGCAGCAAGCGCATTGTTGATACCCCAATTTCAGAAGCTGGGTTTATTGGCATGGGCATTGGCGCATCGATGCTGGGTATTCGCCCTGTGATGGAGTTGATGTTCTGGAGCTTTCATTCGGTTGCTTTTGACCAGCTGGTCAACAACGCAGCCTGTGTGCGCTACATGTCAGGTGGTTTATGTAATGTGCCGATCGTAATGCGCGGTCCTGCCAATGGCGGCACAGCAGTGGGGGCAACGCACTCTCACTGCCCAGAGGGTCTATTCGCTGCATTTCCAGGCTTGAAGGTTTGCGCCCCAGCAACACCAGCTGATGCGAAGGGCTTGATGAAGACAGCCATTCGAGACAATGATCCAGTTTACATCATGGAGAATACGTTGCTCTATGGAACATCGGGTCCAGTGCCCGATCCTTCAGAGGGAGATCATTTGGTTCCACTTGGTAAGGCTGATATCAAGCGCGAAGGCACAGATGTGTCCATCATTGCGCATGGCCGGAGTGTTATCCGATCCTTGGAGGCGGCCGAGACATTGCAATCCGAGCACGGTATTAATTGCGAGGTGTTAGATCTTCGCTCGATACGGCCACTCGATCAGCAGGCGATTCTCGATACGGTGATGAAGACGAACCGAGTTGTCTTGGTGGATGAGAGTAAACCGTTTTCGGGCGTGAGTGCCACGGTAGCGACCTTGATTCAAGAGCATGCTTTTGATTACTTGGATGCGCCGGTGAAGCGTGTTTGTGCGCTCGATGCTCCCGCAATTTATTCGCCTCACATTGAGGATGAACAACTGCCTAACCCTCGCCGCATAATCGAGCAGGTGCTTTCTGTGGTTTAGACTAGGGTTCCTACCGAGCCTTTGATCTGTAGTTTTTTGTTGCACACAGCGACTTATTCTACAGAATAGTTGTAATTATGAAAAGTACCACACGATCACTGGCGCTGTGTATTTGTTCACTGGGGTTGGCATCATGCTGTAGCATCCTCCCTTGTGATTCGACTACGAAAGCAGAAAATCACGCATCTGCCCAAGCTTCGGGTGAACCTCACATTGGTTTGGTTCCAACGATGAAAGAGTTACCCACTAGTAACTGATCATATAATTACTGCAATTTACTCAAGGCTATGACTTTACGGTCATGGCCTTTTTTATGCTCTACTTCTTTTTAGGCCCTATCCAACAGGCTTATATTTGAGGAGATAGAGCAGCAGGTGCCGATTTTACTATAATCAGCTTGCGCAGAGGCCATGTTTCTAAGAAAAGTCCTCTGCACACAGCTTGATTAACTCATTTAACTTATGCCGACGAATATTGAAATGCCCAAGCTCTCCGACACGATGACGGAGGGTACCCTTGTAAAGTGGAACAAACAGGTAGGTGATACCATCGAAATTGGTGATGTCATTGCTGAAGTAGAAACAGATAAGGCCACAATGGAGATGGAGGCATTCGATGAAGGTACACTTCACGAGATTCTTGTGCAGGAAGGGCAGAAAGCTGCTGTTGGCTCAACTTTAGGAGTATTGATTGAAGATGGCGAAGAAGCGCCAGCTCCTGGATCTACCCCTGCAGCCGTTAGTGCTCCGAACGAGCAACCTTTTGCTGAGACGCCTGCGGAAAGTCAGCCCCAATCAGTGCCAACTGCCACGGCGACTGAGGCCTCGATTCCTGTCGCACCAATAGCCAATGGTACTGGCGCCGGCGAGAGGATCAAAGCTTCACCATTAGCTAAGAAAATCGCTGAATCCAAGGGGGTGAACATTGCCGCCATCCAAGGTTCAGGCCCAGCAGGGCGAATTGTTAAAGCTGACGTAGAGGCTGCTGCTAGCGGATCCGCTGCATCATCACCATTGGCGAATGCGGCGTCCGCGCTTGCGGCATCAGCTAAAGCTCAAGTGGTTCAAGCAACTCCGCCTGCCGCCGCATCTCCAGCCCCTGTCGCCGCACCAGCTGTGGCGATAAATCCAGTTGTCGCTGCTGAGGATCAGACGATTCAATTGAGTTCTATGCGCAGCATCATTGCTGATCGTTTGTTGACGTCGAAGACAACGATTCCTCATTTTTATCTTCATGTGGAGTGCGACACAGCACCACTCATGACCTTGCGCAAGCAGGTGAATGCGCAAGCTGAGCAAACACACGGAAACAAGTATAGCATCAACGATTTTGTGCTGAAGTCTGTCATCAATGCAGCCCAGGCAGTCCCTGAAATCAATGCTTCCTTCAATGGGGATAGCATTGTGCAATTTGCGAAAGTGGGTATCTCAATCGCCGTGGCGGTGGATGATGGTTTGGTAACACCCGTGATCAAAGATGCTGCAAGCAAGTCGATGCTGCAAATATCCCAAGAGGTAAAAGATCTCGCTGCGCGTGCCCGTGACAAAAAACTGATGCCTAATGAGTTTGATGGCGGAACCGTGACGGTATCTAATCTAGGTGCTTGGGGAATCGAAAGTTTTGATGCGATTATTAATCCGCCTCAGGCGGCAATTTTGAGCGTCGGCGCTATTGTGGAAAAGCCTGTTGTCAAAGATGGTCAAATTGTTCCCGGTATGCGTATGAATGTTGGCTTGAGCTGCGATCACCGTGTTGTTGATGGGGCTGTGGGTGCAAGGTTCCTCAATGAGGTGAAGAAGCTTATTGAGAATCCAGCTCTGATGCTGGTGTAATGAAGGTCGTTGTCACAGGTGCGGCGGGTGGCTTGGGGCAGGCTATCACCAATAGTCTAGTTGGCAGCGGTGGCGAAGTTCTTGCTCCCGGAAGAGAGGATCTCGACGTAAGTTCGTCTGCATCCGTAAAAAGTTTTTTTCAGTCGGTCGAGGAGCTTGATTTGCTTGTTTGTAATGCGGGCATGATCATCGATAAGACCATGGCAAAGATGACCGAAGAAGATTGGTCACGCGTCATCGATGTGAATCTGAAAGGTGCTTTTTTGTGTGCGCGTGAGGTGTCTCGGGCAATGGCTAAACACTGCCGCGGTCACATTCTTTTTATTTCCAGTTTTTCGGCACTGCATCCTTCGGTGGGGCAGGCCAATTACAGTGCAGCAAAGTCGGCACTGTTGGGGATGACGAAATCTATGGCTAAAGAGCTAGGTCGTCGTAATGTCCGAGTGAATGCTATTTTGCCTGGATTCATGGAGACGAAGATGACGGCCTCTTTGAGTGATCAGGTTAAGCAGGCTGTTCTCGATAGGCATGTACTTGGCAGATATAATACCCCTGAGGTGGTTGCCGATTTCATTGCTCATTTGCACCAGCATATGCCGCATACGTCCGGTCAGGTATTCAATCTTGATAGTCGCATCGTTTGAATGGCTAGCACCGTCGATCGATAGGTATTCATCGATCTGGGATATTGACCTATATGTGCAAGGCATATAATATAGAGTGTCATGGCCAAAGTTTTTGATTTTGATGTCTACCAGCCAAAGGAGATAGCCAAGCGTGTGGAAACAACGGGTGTCGCTAAGGCTCAGCTTTCCATATTATCAATGGCGGTACTTGGAGTGCTGGCTGGTGCCTTTATTGGCCTGGGCGCTCTCTATTTTGTGCTTATTAAGTCTGACCCGAGTTTGGGGTTTGCTCTTTCGCAGGTGCTTGGGGGGGTGGCGTTTTCCTTGGGTTTGATTCTCGTGGTGATAGCCGGTGCGGAGTTGTTTACTGGAAATAATCTGATCGTCATGGCGTGGGCAGATCGCAAAGTATCGACGGTAAGCTTGCTCCGAAATTGGGTGGTTGTTTTTGTGTCGAATTTTATCGGTGCTGTTGGTCTAGCATACCTCGTATTTAGGTCAGGTCATTGGGAGATGAACGAGGGTGCGATCAAGGATCAATATATTAAGATCGCAGCTGCTAAGTGCACATTGCCATTCTGGCAGGCTTTTTTTAGAGCGGTGTTGTGTAATTTGCTCGTTTGCCTGGCAATATGGATGGCGATTGCTGGACGCAGCGTTTTTGACAAAGTGGTTGCTATCGTTTTCCCGATATCGGCATTTGTTGCCGCAGGGTTTGAGCATTGTGTGGCTAACATGTATTTCATCCCGATGGGGATGTTCTTGATATCTGCCGACCCTTGCGCAGCCAGTCTCTATGGTGAGATCAGTGGTGCTGGATTGATGCGAAATATGCTGCCGGTAATCCTTGGCAACCTGACGGGTGGAAGCGTGCTGGTTGGCCTTGTTTACTATCTGATCTATCTGAGGAAAAAGCCTCAGGCTTCATAGGTCTAGCTTTGGGCTTGCTCTAAAGATCGCCGGGCAAGATTGAGCGCATCTTGGCTAGTAGCCTGTTTGAATATCTCTCGCCCATAGGGGGTGAATTTTTTGACAGCTATGCTGTGATTTGCCGTGGCAAGGCCTATCCATACGGTGCCGACAGGCTTTTTTTCGGTGCCTCCGCCTGGACCCGCGATACCGGTGACTGAGATGGCGATATCTGCTTTTGCTTTTGCTAAAGCACCTTCAGCCATCTCAAGCGCAGTAGCTTTGCTGACTGCTCCGTGTTGCTCTAAGGTCACGCTGTCGACGTCCAAAAGCTCCTGTTTTGCAGCATTAGAATAACTCACAAAACCGTGGGTGAAGACTTCTGATGCACCAGCAACGTTGGTGATTCGGTTTGCGATAAGGCCACCGGTGCAACTCTCGGCAATACTGATGGTTTTACCCTGCTGCTGAAGAAGTTGAACGACTACTTCCTCCAGTGATTCGCCGTTTTGGCTGAAGCACATATCTGGAAAGGTGCTGAGAGCAAGTTTGCGGGCTTGATCGATACCCTTTTTTGCTCCGATCAATCTGAGGTCGACTTCGCGTGTGCGAGCGCAATAGCCTACTTCGAGATCGGGTATCCTAACCAGTTGCTGATCAAGCTTGGCATGGAAGTCGCTCTCGCCGACTCCAGTAAAGCGCAGAACTTGGACGTGATGGTCTTGGTTTGTCCCAGCTAGAGATCGAAGCCTTGGCTCTACCTCATTCTGAAACATCGGCCTCATTTCACCGGGCGGTCCTGGTAATAGGAACAAGGCGCATAAGCGATCACCGCTCATGCGCGGTGGTGTATAGATGCCGGGGGCCGTCCCGTTTGGGTTCGGTAGAATATCACCGCCTACTGGATTGAGCGCCTGCTTTTTATTGTCCTCAGCCATCTCGCGATTGCGATCAGCAAAGAAGGCTTCGATTGACCGTAAGGCGGCTTCGTCGGTGATGAGCTCAACTCCGAGTACATCAGCTGCTGCCTCACGGGTGATGTCATCACTGGTTGGGCCTAATCCGCCTGTTACGATGACGACGTCGCTGCGCTCCATTGACTCTGCCATCGCGCTGTTAATGGCTTCACCATCTGGCACGGTGATTTGTCGTTGCACCCGCAGGCCAAGTTTGAACAACTCCATGCCCATCCATGCACCATGGGTGTTGAGCGTGGTGCCGAGTAGTAACTCGCTGCCAGTGTTGATGATTTCTATGCGCAAGACAGATCCGATGGGGAGATGTTAGTCGAGCAGGGTGGAACGTGAAAACAGGGGCACTACGGGCACGCCACGGGCCTCGATAGCTTCGCGACCTCCTTCCTCACGATCTACAAGAACAAGGGCGAATGCAACGTTGCCGCCTGCTGCTTCGATCACGTCCATCGCTTTGATGGTCGATCCTCCTGTGGTGATCACATCATCAACGATGACAATGGTGTCTCCTTCTGAAAAGTTGCCCTCGATTTGTTTGCCTTTGCCGTGTCCTTTAGGCTCCTTGCGAACGGTGAAGACTTGCAATGGCTTCTCATCGGATGCCGAGGTCATGCCCACCGCCAGTGAAATAGGATCTGCTCCAAGCGTCATGCCGCCAATGGCTTGGACATCCAGGCCGCGGTTAGCAATTTCTTGTTTTACGGTTTCCCAGCCGAGTTTGCCGATAAGATTGGCTCCCTTGGGATCCATGGCAGTGACTCTGCAGTCGATGTAGAGGTCGGATGTTTTTCCGGAGGCGAGGGTGAACTCTCCGGTGCGTACGGATTTTTCAAGCAAGAGGGCTCTGAGGTCAGAGCGGGTATCGTCATTGGCCATGGACTGGTTTAAGCACTGATTGGGCCAAACATCCAAGCGAATACTCCACTCACGGCAAAAAAGAGTAAAAAAATACTGCCAGGAACTGCGGCAATGACGGACAAACTGTGGCTGCTACCTTTCGGTCCTGACCAGATTCATCTGCCGACACTCCACAGCCCTGACAGCGGAGGTTTCTTAATGCCTGCCAGTGAGATTGCAAGGGGATTTGTAAACCACACACAATTTTGTGCTGGCTCAATTATGTTTGCAGACGACTCATACAATCAACATGCAATCCCCGTAGGAGAAGAAACGGTAGCGCTCTTCGACAGCTTTAGCATAGGCCTCTAGTATCAATTCTCGATGAGCAAAAGCAGACACCAGCATGATCAGTGTGGATTGTGGAAGGTGAAAGTTGGTAAGTAAGGCGTCAATCGCTTTGAAGTTGTGTGGGGGGTTGATGAAGATATTTGTTTCACCAGAAGTTGCAGAGAGGGAAAATGGGCAGTCTGGGTCTTTACATATTTCTTGAGCTAGGCTCTCCAAGACTCGTGTAACGGTAGTTCCTGTGGCGACGATACGTCCTCCGCATGCCTTGGTGTCGCTGATGAGCTCGGCTGTCTGCGCGCTGATGTGATAGCGTTCGGAGTGCATGTCGTGATCTTCGATGAACTCTGCCTTCACAGGGCGGAAGGTTCCGACGCCAACATGCAGGGTGAGAAAGGTATGCTTTAGCTTGGCTAGGATTTCAGGGGTGAAATGCAGCCCTGCGGTTGGGGCAGCAATAGCGCCCTCTTCACGAGCAAAAGTTGTTTGGTAGCGATCGCGGTCTTCAGGGTCACTCTCGCGATTCATGTAATGAGGCAGAGCAAGGCGGCCATGGGTTTCTTCGTCAACAGATCGGTCCCATGAGATGATGCGGTTGCCATTCTCAACGATAGACTGAACGGTTCCCGTGGCTTCTCCAATTTCCACAGTACGTCCGGGTTTCATTTTTTTCCCGGGACGGACGAGGCACTCCCATTCGAGCTCGCTTAGTTTATTGGTGCATACGATTTCTATGTTGCCATCGTTGGAGAAAAATCGAGCAGGCGTTACCTTGGTGTCATTGAGAACGAGGAGATCTTTTGGTTCGAGGTAATGGGGGAAATCCGTGAATCTTCGATGTTCAATTTTGCCGCTATCACGATGGATTACCATCATGCGAGATGCGGTGCGATCCTGCAGAGGTCGGCTTGCGATGAGCTCCTCGGGAAGTATGTAGTCGAAATCGGTGGTCTTGAGCACGGTCAGAGTCTCATGTGGGAAGTTTTCAGTTTCAAGTCTCGAGTAAGTGGATATATAATGCGTTGTGCCATCGGGTGAGGAGTTAGGTTTGCGAGTGGACGGGAAGTTCTTCCGTGCGGGGAATGAGCGCGTGTTTCTAAAGATGGTAACTTATGGGCCATTTCCCGAGCCAACACCGGATGTGCTTGCAGATCATCATGAGCAGATGGCTCGAGTTGCTGATGCTGGATACAATGCCGTGCGCGTCTACGAAGCGCCCGAAAAATCGCTCTTGGATGCAGCACATCAGGCGGGCCTGTGGGTTTTCGTTGGTTTGAGTTGGGATTACCATCGCGATTTTATTGCCGATACATCCATCTATGCAGCGGCAGAGGGATTACTGATTCAAGGACTTAAGTCATGGGGTTTGCACCCCGCGCTCGCTGGGGTGTTCGTCGCTAATGAGATCCCAGGTGACATGGTGAGATGGATGGGTGTGACCCAAGTCAAGCAGACGCTAGAGAAGCTTATTTCCCTTGGTCGTTCTCTTTGCCCTGAACTTCTCTTTGCTTACGCTAATTACCCAACCACCGAATACGAGGAGCCACGTAATGCTGATTTTACAGCAATGAATGTCTATCTCGAAAGCCGAGACAGTTTGGCGAGCTATTTGCCTCGCCTACATAATATAGCAGGAGATCGTCCTGTGGTAATTAGTGAATTCGGTTTTGATACGCATCGTGCGAGTAAGGAGGCGCAGAGTGATACTTTGTCCTGGTATGTGGATGAGGCATTGCGCGCGGGGGTTGCTGGTCTCACTGTTTATGCCTGGAGTGATCATTGGTCTCGTGGAGGTGTCAGTATTACTGATTGGAGCTTTGGTCTGTATGATCGGCTCGGAGAGCCAAAACCGGCACTGAGGACCTTGCGTGAAAAGCTGCGCACTATCAGGATGCCTAACGATGGGGTTGAGCTGGTTGAAGTGCCCTCGTTCTCAGTGATTGTGTGTACTCACAATGGTGGCGAACGTATCGTCGCGTGTCTACAGGCGCTGAGTCGCTTGGTCTACCCAAATTATGAGGTGTTGGTGGTGGATGATGGTTCGACAGATAATACCGCAGAGCTCGTTCGCGAATTTGATGACGTGCGTCTCATTGAGTCAGGCAGATGTGGTTTGAGCGCTGCTCGAAATAAGGGAGCTGGTGAAGCACGAGGAGATCTCATCGCCTACACTGATGATGATTGTGAACCTGACATTCACTGGTTGCACTGGCTTGCTTATGCATTCGAGCATAAGGGCTGGGATGCGTGCGGGGGTCCTAATTTGCCTCCGCGTCCAATGATATCCGATGATGATCGGGCAAGCGTTATTGATGAAGTGGTGGTAGCCTCTGCGCCCGGAGCTCCGTCTCATGTTTTAATCGGTGATGAGGAAGCAGAACATTTGCCGGGGTGTAATCTAGCAGTCAGGAAAAAGGTGCTCGAGGCAATCGGTGGTTTCAGAGAAAGCTACTGGATTGCGGGTGATGACGTTGATCTTTGCTGGCGCTTGGAGGATGCTGGTTATCGCATGGGCTTTCATGCAGCAGCTTTTGTGTGGCATCGTAGACGAGCAAGTTTGTGGTGTTATTTCAGACAGCAATATTACTATGGTAAAGCTGAGGCGAAGTTGATGCGTGACCATCCAGAGAAATTCCGCAGAGGTACCGGGGCTATTTGTAAGGGGTGTGTTTATCTGGGAGGGGTGATGACGGCAGACGAGAAAAGCTTTATTTACCATGGTGCCATGGGAACAGCACCTTACCAGCAGATGGTCACTACGATGCAGCCGCTCCGCGCGATTCCAGACAGCTTTGTCTGCACTGAGGCGAGCTTTAAACTAGCAATCGCGAAGACGTTGCAGCCGTTCATAAGATCGTGGGCAAGATGGAGGCATAGCCTGAGGTGGATTAGTAAGGTGAAGCGAGCACCGGTTGTTGATGAGAATCATCGAGTCGATAACATGCGACAATATGATAATTATGAAGCGAAGTGGTGGGCTGAGCCCGGAACTACTCGTGAGCAGGTTTTGACATCTCTAATGACGGATGGTTGGCAGCCTTTGGAAAATGATAGCGACTGGGATTTGCGCCGCGATGAGCATCGAATGATCGTGGCCGCTGTGGCTTTTGACGATGGTGTGTGTGTATTAACCAGAATCGGAATGCTTACCGAAAGCGGCGGATACCTGCCCGATGATTTGATAAATCGCCTCAATTCAATGGACTTGGTCAGGCTGGGGTGACTTCCCCATTTAATCGCCCAGCTGCAGGCTTAATCCTTGCGGGTGAGCTCTACAAAAACATCCTCGAGGGTCGATTGGTGGCGATGAAGAGTACGAATGGGCCATTTTTTCTCAGCTGTCAGAGCAGAAATACGCTCGCGAGTGTCAGTGCCGTGGTCGACGAGAATAGAGAATCTTGTCCAGTCTTCGTCTTTCCCCTCAAGAATTACTTTCTTCACGTGCTTGAGCTGATCAAATGCATCAGCCGCGGCTTGCTCATCTGCTTGAATTTCAACGGTTATTTTGCCAGCGGCGCGCATTCGCTTCACCAGCTCGGCGGGTGAACCGGCGGCTTTAATTTTACCGTCATCAATAATAATGACATGATCACATGTCATCTCCACTTCATGAAGAATGTGGGTAGAAAGCATGATGGTGTGATTTTCGCCGAGACGCTTAATCAGGTTCCTGATTGAGCGAATCTGATTTGGATCTAGGCCGTTAGTGGGCTCATCTAAAATAAGTATCTCTGGTTTGTGAACAAGCGCATCGGCGAGGCCGACTCGCTGCCGGTAGCCTTTGGAGAGGGTTTTGATCATTTTGCGACGAACGTGGGTCAATCCACACAATTCCATGGCTTCGCCGATATTTTGTCGAGCGTTGCGTCCTTTGAGACCTTTCAGGCGTGCACGGTAGCGCAGATACTCTCGGACGCGCATTTCGTCATAGAGTGGCACATTCTCCGGCATGTAGCCAATTTTCCGGCGTGCGTTGATGGAGTCGCGAAAAATATCGTGGCCCGCAACCTCCGCGCTGCCAGAGGTGGGCGGAAGGTAGCCGGTGAGCATTCTCAGCGTGGTCGTCTTACCCGCTCCATTGGGTCCAAGGAATCCAACGATCTTGCCTTTGCCTATGTTGAAGCTGATATCACTCACGGCAGTGTGTCTGCCGTATCGCTTATTGAGATTGTGAACGTCAATCATGGGTTAGGTGGCAGGGTGAGTTAAGTTAAAAAATGTCGTAATCAGAGAGCCTTGTGCGTTGACTCTCAGGCTGTGTGACAGTAATTAGAACCAAGTTCTACTCAGCTCCAAGAAAGAAAAGCAGATTGCGACTGTAAACACACCTTTTTTCTCTCCATGAAATCATCTATATCAGCGCGTTTTAATGCGGACCTTCTTGATCAAAAGTATGATCAATGGTGTGAGGATCCGCAATCGGTCGAGGCCGATTGGTGCGCTTTCTTCGAGGGATTCGAGCTTGGTAATGCACAGCTTAAAAAATCGCAAGCTGGAGGAGCAAGTCAAACGGAATCGACTTCTGGGGCGAATGCTCAGCCGAGCGGTAATCTCGAGGTGCAGTCGTCGGACGAGCATTACTTAAACTTTCGTGGCAGGGTCGTAAGCCTGCTCTACAACTACCGAACTCTTGGTCACACTCAAGCTCACTTAAATCCGCTTGATGACGGAGGCGTTCCGAATCCACGGTTGCAGCTAGATCAGTTTGGGCTGAAAGAATCCGATCTTGATCGCGAAGTTTCGACGCAGTTTTTCCGTCGTGGTCAAAAGATGAAGCTTCGCGAGCTGATCAAATCTCTCGATCAAACGTATTGCGGCAATGTGGGAATTGAGTTCATGCACATTTTCAACACGGAGATTCGTAACTGGATCCGTGAGCGAGTTGAGCATCGTGATGAGCACCAGCATCTGCTCAACTACGAAGAGGGTAAAGTGCTGAAGTGGTTGCTCGAGTCTCAGCTGTTCGAGTCGTTCCTCGCGAAGAAATTCCTCGGTGAAAAAAGATTCTCCCTCGAAGGAGGTGAGGGAACGATGGTGTTACTCAATACGATTTTAGAAAAGTGCCCTGGATCTAACGTAAAGGCGATCGAGATGGGTATGGCTCATAGGGGGCGTCTCAATGTGCTTCGTAATTTCCTCCGCAAATCATTGACGACTTTGCTTTACGAATTCACGCCAAATTATGTGCCTGACCTTGTAGCGGGTGACGGTGATGTCAAATACCACCTCGGCTATGAAGGTAATCGCACTTTGTTGGATGGTGAAGTGCATGTGTCTTTGGCTGCCAATCCGAGTCATCTCGAGGCCGTAAATGCAGTTGTAGAGGGCAAGGCCAGAGCTCGTCAGCGACTCATAGGAGGAGATGAGCTCAAAGAATCAGAGCGCACCGTAACGGGAGAACACCGAGGAAGGGTGTTGCCTATTCTGTTGCACGGTGATGCGGCATTTGCCGGCCAAGGATCAGTGGCGGAGGTCCTCAACTTATCTCAGCTTCCTGGCTATCATACGGGAGGAACTATCCACATTGTCATTAATAACCAGATTGGTTTCACCACCATGCCGGAGGACGCACGTTCATCTCATTATGCTACGGACATCGCCAAGATGATTGAAGCGCCAGTGATTCACGTGAATGGTGAACAGCCGCATGATCTCGTCTGGGCTGCTATCCTGGCTCTTGAGTATAGGCAAACCTTTGGCCGTGACATCGTTATCGACATGTACTGTTATCGTCGCCACGGGCACAATGAAGCGGACCAAGCAGCATTCACTCAGCCTCATATTTACAAGAAGGTTGATGCGCGCAAGCCGATAGGGGATCTATTTAAAGAGAGGGTTGTTGCGGATGGTGCTCTCACTCAACAGCAGGCTGATGAAATAGAGGGGCAAGTTCAAAAGGATCTGGACGACGGCTATCACACCATGGTGCATCACATGGAAAAAGGAGACCGCACTATCTTTAGTGGATCTACAGCTGAGTCGCAGCCCAGTTACACGCACGCTCCCGTACCCACTGGAATCTCAAAAGAAGTGATGCAGCACCTTGGCAAGGTGCTTACCGAGCTGCCTGAGGGTTTTAATCTTCACCCCACTCTGGCGAAGCGTTTTATTCCGAGACGTCAAGAAGCTCTGAAGTCTGGGAAAGAATTTGACTGGGCTTTTGCCGAGTCATTGGCGTGGGGTTCGTTATTGATGGAGGGAAATCCGGTGCGATTATCTGGGCAGGATGTACGCCGTGGCACCTTTAGTCATAGGCATGCTGTATTTTATGATTCTGATACCCGGGAGCGTTACATTCCGCTCAAAAACATAACTGAAGATCAGGCAAATTTCTGTGTCTACAACTCCTTGCTTTCAGAGGCGGCTGTTCTTGGTTTTGACTACGGATATTCATTAGGGGCAACCAACATGCTGATCATGTGGGAAGCGCAGTTCGGAGACTTTTCCAACGGGGCGCAAGTGATCATCGATCAATTCATCGCCTCTGCCGAATCAAAGTGGCAAACACCCAGCAGCTTGGTGATGCTGTTGCCTCACGGCTACGAGGGTATGGGGCCTGAGCACTCGAGTGCTCGCCTTGAACGCTTCTTGCAGCTCTGTGCTGAAGACAATATTCAAGTAGCTAACTTGTCGACACCAGCTCAGTATTTCCATGCATTGCGCAGGCAAAAGAAGCGCGGTTTCCGTAAGCCTTTGGTATTGATGACCCCAAAGAGCCTTTTATCTAGGCCTGAGGCAGTATCCAATGAGGCTGATTTTCTTGAGGGCGCTTGTTTCCAAGAAATATTGCCGGATGTTGTTGATTTTGAAAATCCAAAAGACATCGAACGTGTCGTTTTCTGTAGTGGTAAGGTTTTCTATGATCTTGCGAAGTATCGTGACGAGAGCGAAATTACCAATGCTGCCATCATCCACATCGAGCAACTCTATCCTTTTAATGCCGAAATGTTAGAGCTAATCTTGAGCCAATTCCCAAAGGCGTCAAAATGGGTTTGGGCCCAAGAGGAACCTCGCAATATGGGTGCTTACTCCTACGTCAGGCCAAGACTTGAGTCTATTCTTGATGCCCGCATCAGCTATTCAGGGCGCAAGTCGTCATCTAGTCCCGCAGCTGGCTCGAAAGCGCAGCATGTTCGCGAACAGCAAATGCTTGTCGAAAAAGCCTTCGAAGATTAAAGTTACTTTCTATTTTTATACACGAATATTCCCATGGCCACTGAAATAAAGATCCCGAACGTTGGCGAATCAATTACCTCCGCTAACGTTGCACGTTGGCACAAGCAAAACGGCGAAGCTGTGGCTAAGGGTGAGACGGTGTTGACCATTGAGACCGATAAAGTCTCCAATGATATTGAAGCCGATGTTGCAGGCGTATTGAACATTCTTGTGCAAGAAGGTGAAGAGGTGGCTATTGGCACTGTGGTGGCGACCCTCGATGAGGGGGCTGTTGCCGAGGTGGAGACCGAGGAGGCTACAACAACAGCCAATGCTGAGGAGGATGTAATTGCTGAGCCAGAAGAGGTGAAGGAATTGGATATCATCGTGCCAGCAGCTGGGGAGTCGATCACATCGGCAAACATTGGTCGTTGGCATGCGGCTGATAATTCGCAGGTCAATAAGGGTGACACTCTGGTGACATTGGAAACTGACAAGGTTTCTAACGAGCTCGAAGCTGAAGAAAGTGGAGTGCTCCACATCGACACGCCCGAGGGGGAAGAAGTCGATATCGGAACCGTTATTGGCAAGATTAGCGTCGGGGCAAGTGCTGCGCCAGCTCAGGTAAGTGAGGAGCCTAAGGCGGCTCCTTCGGCGCCCAAACCACAAGCTGTTAATGCGGTGGCTAGCGCCCCAGCCCCAGCAGCCCCAGCGGTAAGTTCTCGACCAGATCTTTCGGTCAATCCCAGTGCATCTGAGCGTGGGGGGCAGCCACTGAGTGAAGACAATGGGCGCACTACGCGTCGCAAGATGAGCATGTTACGCAGGAAAGTGGCTAGTCACCTTGTCAACGCGCAGCAAACAGCGGCCATACTAACGACTTTCAATGAGGTGGATATGACCGCCATTATGAAGCTGCGCAAAGAAGTGCAGGAAGATTTCGTAGCCAAGCACGGCTGCAAGCTTGGCTTCATGTCCTTTTTTGTTAAGGCCACGGTTCAAGCATTGAAAGATGTTCCAAGTATTAATGGTCGCATTGATGGTAACGATATTATCGAAAATCATTTTTATGATGTAGGTGTAGCTATCGGCACCGAAAAGGGTTTAGTGGTCCCCGTTCTTCGTGATTGCGACGCTAAAGGTTTTGCAGAAGTAGAGCAGGGGATTTTGGATTATGCCGCCAAAGCTAATGACGGCAGCATGGACCTAGCAGACCTGCAAGGGGGAGTTTTTACTATCTCAAATGGCGGCGTTTATGGCTCCCTTTTAAGTACTCCTATTCTTAACCCACCGCAGAGTGGTATTCTCGGGATGCACACCATTCAGCAGCGCCCAGTGGCGGTGAATGGCGAGGTCGTGATTCGCCCAATGATGTATTTGGCTTTGAGCTATGATCATCGCCTCGTCGATGGCAAGGAAGCGGTTACTTTCTTGATACGCATCAAGGATTGTTTGGAGAACCCAAGCCGTCTGATGTTGGAAATGTAATCCCTCACCATGGAGTATTTTTTTATCTTTCTTAAGGGCTTCGCCATGGGGGCAGCCAATGTCATCCCCGGTGTTTCAGGAGGTACGATTGCCTTCATTACAGGTGTTTATGAGCGATTAATTGACTCCTTGAAGTCATTTGATCTGAAAGCACTCCGCCTCCTCTTGAGGGGAGACATAGGTAGCCTTGCCAAGCATATTGATCTTGGTTTTTTGTTGGCCTTAACGCTCGGGGTTATCGCTAGTGTATTGACTTTGGCGAAAGTTCTTAAGACCGCCTATGTTGATCACCCTATACTAGTAAATGCATTTTTCTTTGGCCTGATTTTAGCGTCACTATTTTATGTTGGAAAGATGGTCCGGCGCTGGGGTTTTGTTGAAATTATTTGCCTTCTTTTGGGCGTTGTCGTTGCCGCATTTCTGGCCTTTCAAAGCCCAGCAAGTGAAAACAGCAATTTGCTCTACCTTGGAGCCTGTGGCGTTGCTGGTATGTGCAGCATGATTATCCCGGGTATATCTGGTTCATTTATTCTTCTGTTAATGGGCAATTACCATTTGATCGTATTGGATGCTGTAAACAATCTGCGGCAGTTTAAATTAACCGAGGCACTGCCCATCCTCATTCCTGTTGCTATTGGTGCAGCCATCGGCTTGTTCACCTTGTCTCATATCTTGAGCTGGATGTTTAAAAAGTATCACAATGCTGCGGTAGCTCTTATTACTGGCTTTGTAGCAGGATCACTCGCGGTTATTTGGCCTTGGAAACTTCCAGTCTATTCGCTGATCATTACCGGCAAGGTGGTGGGTTGGAACCGTTACTTTCCCGATATTGGCAAATCTTCCACATGGATTGCAGTAGCTTGGCTGGTAGGTGGTATTGTCGTCATCACCGTAACCGAGAAGTTGGCGTCTAAGCCGGAAGCTTAGTCTACATCTGGAGCAAGCATAATTTTCTTGGATGGCGTGTGGTCGACAATTTTGGCAATGCGCTTGGCAAAGTAATACATTCTCTTGAGGTATTCGATCATCTCTGATTCGAGACGAAATGCTACCATGCGCTGCGGCTCATCCGCCCTAAACCGTCTTGAGAGGTGCTCTTCTGCATCCACAGATATCTGGCGAATCAGCGGTTTAGCGCCGATCACTTTTTTTGCAGTGGTATGGTCGTTCGTGATGAGCGCATCAATTGATTGGCGCACTCTCAGGCTCACTTCTTCATGAAAGTGGGTGAGGAGCTGTATCGTTGCATCGCTGATAATGAGGCCCGAGTTAAGCCGAGCACGCCCAATTTCCATAAGATTGGTCTCTACCATGTCGGCAATGTTCTCCATGTAATTTGAGCAAGCGAGATATCGGTGCAGCAGGTCCGATTGCGATTTATCTAAATTTCCTCGCGAGAGATCGGCAAGGTAAGCGAGAATGAAATCGTGGATTGTATCAACACGGCTATCCATTTTCCATAATTGACGCATATCTTCCGCCGTGCCGGAGGTTACCGCTTCGAGCGCCTCATTGGTTAGCTTTGTGACGCGTGTGCCCATCCTGCTGAGCTCAAGCCGAACTGCATCAAGGGCGAGGGCAGGAGTGTTCAATAAATCGGGGTCAAGATACTTGGGCTTGGCCTCTTCAGCTACGGTTGAGGGTCGATCTGGTATGATTCGCATGACTATTTTGCCGATAGGCCCAACGAACCATATAAATAAAAAAGTATTGGTGATATTAAAGACGCTGTGAGCATTTGCAATTTGCCGGGGGGTTTCAGCTGCCAACTTAGCAATGTCATTGAGCTCATTTGTTTGCGGAGATATGTAGCGAACGGTGGATGAAAGTTCAGGAATGAACATGAACCAAACGATAACACCGGCCAAGTTAAAGAGGATATGAACCGTTACAGCACGCTTTGCATCGATTGATTTGCCGATGGATGCCAGCCATGCGGTAAAGCAGGTACCTATATTCGCTCCGAAAATGAGCGCGATGCCAGCATCCAGTGATAGTAGTCCCTGGCTAGCGAGGACGATCACAATTCCCGTGGTGGCTGAGGAGCTCTGAACTAGCGCTGTAAAAACAGCGCCAAAGATAATCCCCAGTAGCGGGGTGTTCATATTTTTCATCGCGTCGATGAATGGTGTGTAGGATTGCAATGGCCTAGCTCCATCGCTCATTAGCTGCATGCCATAGAAAACAAGGCCGAGGCCCATAATCATTTTCCCATATTGACGTATGCAGTCTCGCTTCACAAAAAAAGATAACGAAAATCCGGTGGCGATAATGAAGAGCGCGTAATGTGTAACTTTGAATGCGATGACCTGAGCGGTCATAGTGGTGCCGATATTGGCTCCCATTATAATACCAATGGATTGGCTCAGATTCATCAAACCAGCAGAAATGAAACCTACTACCAGCACAGTCGTGACGGAGGAGGACTGAATGATTGAGGTAACGGCAGCTCCAGCTGCGGCGCCTGTGAAGCGGTTGGTCGTCAGCTTGGCTAGTATTTGCCTGAGCTTGTCTCCAGTGATCAGCTTCAGGGCCATCGCCATACGATCAAGGCCAAAGAGAAATAAAGCCAAACCACCTAGCATGCCCATTATAATAGGGCCGAATTCTAAGCCAGAGGTGGAAGTGGCAGCAATCGTATCAGATGCGAGCATATACACATTAGTTAGCATACAGAAAATAGATTTGAGCGCAATGTATCATGAGGACTTCAAGATTTGAGCGTTATTGGGTTCGATGCTCGTTAAATAGGCTGAAATAAGCCTCAAAACCGAGGAAATCAGTCGAAAGTGCTACGATGTGCAAAAAAGATCGAAATAGTAGAGATTTTTTTTGACAGTCGAGCACTCTCTGGTAGCTTGCCGCCCGCTTTCCGGAGGTAGATCAACGGGATTATTTTATTCATTGCCCATAATATAGGGCTCTAGATCGGTAATTCTCAAGAAAAACCAAAAGAAGGTGTAGAGGGCAAATGCTCTTGTAGCTCAGGGGTAGAGCGCGTCCTTGGTAAGGACGAGGTCGGCGGTTCAAATCCGCTCAAGAGCTCCAGCCCGAGGCAAATAAACACTAAGAAAAACCAGCAACCCATCACCGGGTAACAAAAAAAACATAAAACCATGGCTAAAGAAGCATTCGAAAGAAACAAGCCTCACGTGAACGTCGGCACTATTGGCCACGTTGACCACGGCAAAACAACTCTTACTGCAGCAATCACCAACATCCTTGCCGAGGCAAGTGGTGGCGAAGCTAAAGCATATGATGAGATTGACGCCGCTCCGGAGGAGCGTGAGCGTGGTATCACCATTTCTACAGCACACGTTGAGTATGAAACAGGAAACCGCCACTACGCCCACGTTGACTGTCCAGGTCACGCGGACTACGTGAAGAACATGATTACCGGAGCCGCACAGATGGACGGTGGTATTCTTGTGGTATCAGCAGCAGACGGCCCTATGCCTCAGACACGTGAGCACATTCTGCTCGCTCGTCAGGTTGGCGTTCCTGCGCTTGTTGTATTCATGAACAAGACGGACCAAGTCGATGACGAGGAACTCCTCGAGCTTGTCGAAATGGAAATCCGTGAACTTCTCAGCGCATACGAATTTCCTGGTGACGACATTCCAGTCATCAAAGGTTCTGCACTTAAGGCTCTCGAAGGCGACGCAGCACACAAAGAGGCTATCCTCAAGCTTATGGAAGCTGTTGATACCTACATCCCTGAGCCAGAGCGCCCAGTCGACCAAGACTTCCTCATGCCTATTGAGGACGTATTCTCAATTGAAGGTCGTGGTACAGTTGCCACTGGCCGTATTGAGCGTGGTATCGTCAAGAAGATGGAAGAAGTTGAGATCGTGGGAATCCGCGACACTCAAATCACTACCGTCACTGACATCGAAATGTTCCGTAAGCTTCTCGACGAAGGTCGTGCAGGTGACAACGTTGGTCTCCTCATGCGTGGTCTTAAGAAAGACGACCTTGAGCGTGGACAAGTTATCGCCAAGAAGGGCAGCGTAACTCCTCACACCAAGTTCAAAGGTGAGATCTATGTTCTCAGTAAGGATGAAGGTGGTCGTCACACACCATTCTTTAGCAACTACCGTCCTCAGTTCTACTTCCGTACAACAGACGTAACCGGCAGCATCAAACTTCCTGACGGAGTTGAGATGGTTATGCCTGGTGACAATGTTGAGCTCGAAGTTGACCTCATCACACCTATTGCAATGGAGAAGACAATGCGCTTCGCTATTCGTGAGGGTGGACGCACCGTTGGTGCCGGCCGTGTAGCCGACATCCTCGACTAAGTTAATTCTTAGGTCTTGGTAGCGAACCCACCCCGGGCAGCTACCAATAAGGCTGGTTTTTAGGGGCATCTCGGTCATCTTGCCGGGGTGCCCCTCAGTCGCCTAAAGACAAAGGCATCTAGAATAAAGCGAATACACATCACAGGGCAGTAGTTCAATTGGTAGAGCGTCGGTTTCCAAAACCGAAAGTTGCAGGTTCGAGTCCTGTCTGCCCTGCCAGCTTTTTTCATTAACAATCCAGACCCCCAAAAATTTCAACCATCCGATCAGCATGTTCAGAAAAAGCGCAACCTTTATCCACGAAGTCAAAGCCGAGCTACGCAAGGCGTCATGGCCGTGGGAGAACGATCCTAAAGTCAAAGGATTCCAAAAATACAAGGAACTCGTAGATTCGACGATTGTAGTTCTCGTTGCGATGATTCTACTTGCAGGTTTTGTCTCACTTTTTGATGTAGTAGCCACTAAGGTTATCGGATTACTGACAAGCTTAGGCCAATAGTCAGACCCCAGAGCACCGCGCTCACCACCCAACAATTTCACCAATACTTTTACCACCCATCAGCCATGCCAACAATTCCAGAAGCAAGCAAGCAATGGTACGTCGTCCACGTTCTCTCTGGTCAAGAGCAGAAAGTTCGTGACCGTATTCAACGCCAGGTTGAATCCGAGGAGATGGGTGACGTCATCTACAATGTCCTCGTTCCTCAAGAGCGTGTAGAGGAAAACCGCAAGGGCAAGAAAATCGAGACCAAACGTAAGTTTTTCCCCGGTTACATTATCGTTAACATGATGCTGTTTGACGATGAGCAGAACCTCGTCGACAAGACATGGTATTTCATCAAAGAGATGGATGGTGTGATCGGATTTGCCGGAACCAAGGACAAGCCTATTCCCATGCGTCAGCGTGAGGTGGAAGGCATGCTAGGCCAAATCAAGGAACGCGAAGAGAGCGTTCGCCCCGCCATCACCTTTGAGACCGGAGACACAGTCAAAGTCGGCGATGGTCCATTCGAAGGGCAGAACGGCGTTATCGAAGAGATTGACCACGAAACTGGTAAGCTTCTCGTCTCAGTGACTATTTTCGGTCGTGCCACACCCGTTGAACTCGAAGCTTGGCAGGTTGAAAATGCCTAAACACTTTTTTTCACATCTCTTAGACTCACAGTTTTTATCTACTCCAATCAACTAATAACCATTACTCAACATCACCATGGCCAAGGAAGTTAAACAAATTCTCAAGCTGCAAATTCAAGCAGGACAAGCTAACCCATCACCACCCGTTGGCCCTGCGCTCGGACAGGCTGGCGTCAACATCATGCAGTTCTGCAAAGACTTTAACGCAGCAACTCAAAAGCAAGCTGGGGATCTTCTCCCTACGGTAATCACCGTCTTCAATGATGCATCATTTACTTTTGTCACCAAGCAGCCTCCAGCGGCCGTGTTACTCAAGAAGGCGGCGAAAATCGCATCTGGATCTGGTGAGCCTAATAAAGAATCATGCGGAAGCATCACGAAAGCGCAACTCATGGATGTAGTGAGTGCTAAAATTGCAGATCTCAATACCAATGACCCAGAGCAGGCGGCTAAGATACTTGCCGGCACAGCGCGTCAGATGGGCCTAGAGATCAAAGGCATGTAAATCCTCAAATTACCTAGTTACAACTCTCGATACGAAAAAACAAACCGCAGGAGGAACAAGTCGCAAATCATTAGCGAGGAACTCCGTCAGCACTGCAAACAATACAATGAGCAAAAGAAGTAAGCGCTACCAGCAGGCGGCCGAACTTGTCGAAGAAGACAAGCAATACGGCCTCGAAGAAGCGGTGGGACTCGTCAAGAAGTTCCCCGCACCTAAGTTTGACCCAACCGTCACACTATCATTTAAACTCGGAATTGACCCCCGTAAAACCGACCAGATGGTTCGTGGATCAGTGGCACTTCCGCACGGCACAGGTAAAACAGTGCGTGTTGTTGTCTTTGCCTCTGGTGATGCTGCCAAAGCTGCTGAAGCAGCAGGTGCTGATGAAGTCGGTATGGCAGACCTGATCAAGAAGGTTCAAGAGGGATACACCGATTTTGATGCGGCCGTCGCAACTCCCGACGCTATGTTGGAGGTTCGTAAGATTGCTCGTGTGCTCGGACCTCGCGGTTTGATGCCCAACCCAAAGACAGGCACTGTGACTGAGGATACTGCTGCTGCAGTGAATGCTGTCAAAGCTGGTCGTATTGACTACAAGCTCGACAAGAACGGAAACGTTTCTGCTGCGATCGGTAAGGCATCTTTTAGCGAAGATCAGCTTACTGCCAACACAAATGCTCTTTTGGAAAGTGTTCTGAAAGCCAAGCCAGCAAGTGCTAAAGGTAACTACATTGAAAATGTTACTATTAGCGCGAGTATGTGTCCAGGTGTTGCACTTGAATCATCACTTTATACATTCAACTAACCATTACCAAGGAGAGATAAGACCATGAATCCTGATAAGAAATACATCATCGATGAGCTCTTTGAGCGCGTCAACTCATCACCCTTTGTTCTGGTGGTTGATTACACCGGCATGACTGTGCCAGAATTCGACGAGCTGCGCACACGCCTTACCGATAACGGTTCGGAGTGTCATGTTGCCAAGAACACCTACATGCGCAAAGCGATTGCCAATGCTGAGCTACCTGACATCAGCGAGCATTTGCTGGGCCAAACGGCATTCGTCACTGGCGAATCTGACGTCTGTGGCGCCGCTAAGACCATCAAGAACTTCGTCAAGGAGTTCAAGAAGCCCGAAGTGAAAACAGGTATCCTCGATGGTGACATCCTTGATGCTGTGCAAATTGAGGCTCTTGCCGATCTGCCTTCACGTGAGGTGCTGCTTGCAACACTACTTGGCACTATCAATGCACCAGCTTCTCAGTTGGTTCGCACCCTCAACGAGCCAGCGGCATCGCTCGCAC
>CBFHPA010000014.1:0-47020 GCA_965657565.1 Oceaniferula sp. | reverse complement strand
AACTTCGTTCTCATCCTTAGACCATTTTCCGAGAGAAAATGGTCGGGGAGACAGGATTGCGTCTGCCTACAGACGCTGTGCGAATGAGCAGAAATCCTCCTCCGGATTTCTGATTGATTGGATCGTGCGCTGACCTCGCTCCGCTCACTCTGTGCGGCAGTGCACAAATGCTCCTCCGCATTTGTGATATCAGGAGCCCGCGATGCGCGGGGCTGCGCCGTGCGCTCGAACTGCGTTCTCATCCTTAGACCATTTTCCGAGAGAAAATGGTCGGGGAGACAGGATTCGAACCTGCGACATCTGCGTCCCAAACGCAGCGCTCTACCAAGCTGAGCTACTCCCCGTCGCCACACTGCCAAATACAGTGATCTACGGCGGGCAGAAACTCTACGAACTAACCCCCAAGTTCAAGAGCAAAATGAACATTTTCACCATAAGTCATCGAATATCACAAATTTCCCTATGAATACTTGGGTAAAGCTGTGACAAGCTTGACACAATATGCTAAGACGCAAACGCTTTGTTGATGCATTATGCATATACTACATTTAGATTATGTTGATTCTACTGCAATCAACAAGCACCCACCAAACAAACAAAAACTATGAAACTTAAATACATCATCGCACTCGCTGCTTCCGCTGCTGTTTTCACCTCTTGTGAGAAAGCTGAAGAAGCAACTGGCGAAGCCGCTGCTGCTGTTGAGGCTGCAGCCCAAGAAGCCGCCGCTGAAGCCAAAGCTGCTGAAGAAGCTGCCGCTGCCGAAGCCGCCGCTGCCGAAAAAGCTGCTGCTGAAGAAGCTGCTGCTGCCGAAAAAGCCGCTGCTGATGCTAAAGCAGCTCTAGAAGCCGCTGCCCAAGAAGCCGCTGCAGACGCCAAAGCTGCTGTAGAGGGCGCTGTAGAAGATGCTGTGAAGGAAGTCGTGCCAGCTGCACCTGCAGCCCCAGCCGTTCCTGCACCAGCTCAATAAGCTGCGGTTTATAATTAATCGAAAGCTGATCACGGCTCTCAAAGCATTTACAAACGTTCCTATCGAAAAAGATAGGGACGTTTTTTTTGCCAAGCCCCTCACCTTTTATTCATAAAGAGGCTTACACCTCATCGGCTGAGAATATTGATTCCAGAGGCTTGCAATCCTTTTTCAATCCAATAATCTAAACAGAAGTTTATGCAACTCTCTGCCATTATCGAAGCTCTACTTGTCGCCTCCGAGGAACCGCTGCCTAGCTCGGAAATTGCTCGTATCGTCCGCGCTCGCGTAGCTGAAGCTGAGGATGCACTCGACGCTGATAACGAGTCAGCTGATGGCTCCGAACAAGATGCTGATGGCACTCCTGATCCCCTTCCCGATGAATTAGCTGCTTTGGCAGACCTCAGTGAGGATGCTGTGACTGCGGCTATTATAGATCTCAATAGGCAATACGAGGCAACAGGGCGTGCTTTTCTTTGCACGGAACGTGCCAAGGGATGGAAAATCTATACTCATCCCGATTATGCTGCATTCGTCCGACAACTCTTCCCCGACCGCAAACCAAGCCGCCTCAGTGGACCTGCTATGGAAACATTAGCAATCATCGCCTATCGTCAACCAGTCACCAAGGCATCTATTGAAGCAGTACGAGGTGTTTCCTGCGACGGCATGCTACAAAAGCTACTCGATCGTGAGTTGGTCAAGATTGGAGGTCGTGCTGAGCTCCCCGGGCGCCCTCTACTCTATGAGACCACGGATCTTTTCTTTGAGCATTTCGGAGTCAAATCAGTAGATGAATTACCCAACTCAGCAGAGCTACGTACGATTGAACTACCCGAACCTGAATTGGAAGAAGACTCTGAAGAATCGGATCTAAGTGCTTCCGTGGAGGGTGAACAATCTAACCAGGAAGACATCGAGCAGCAACTCGCTTTAACTTCTGCAGGCATTCCTGAGCTTGCTGATAAATCAGAAGAAAGCCCTCAGCCAGACAAAGAGCAGTAGCAGCGATTAATCACTCACCAGTATTTAGATAAGTGCCACTCGACGATATACGCAAAAAAATTGATCAACTTGATCAACAACTTCTCGACCTTCTCTCGGATCGGGCCGACCTCGTGCACGAGGTTGGTGAAATCAAAAAGAAAGAGGGCTTACAAATATACGCGCCAGAACGTGAAGACGCCCTGCTCAAGCGTCTTGCTAAAATGAACAGCGGCAGGCTGCCAGATCGCTCTATTATCGCCATTTACAGGGAAATCATGTCAGCTGCTCTCGCACTTGAAGACAATCTCACCGTCGCCTATCTGGGGCCTGAGGGCACTTGGACACATCAAGCGGCCATCAAAAAATTTGGCCACTCTATTGCCTATTCTTCACAGCCTAATTTTGCTGAGGTTTTTGATCAAGTAGCTAGGCGTAAAGCCCACTATGGTGTTGTTCCGATAGAAAACTCCACCGAGGGGGCAGTCTCCCATACTCTCGATCTCTTTGTCGATTCGCACTTGCAAATCTGCGCTCAGATTTTACTCCGCATCGATCATTGCTTACTATCTTCCATCGATAGAGAAAAAATTACGACACTATATTCGCACCCTCAGGTTTTTGGCCAGTGTCGTAATTGGATCCTTCGCAACTTTCCTGACGCTGACTTGATCGAGGTCTCATCAACCACCAAAGCTGCAAAACTGGCCCAAGAAAATGCTGCCACTGGAGCGGCCGCTCTAGGCGGCAAGCTAGCCGCTGAGCTGAACGGCTTAGATGTTATCGAAGAATCAATTCAAGATCGTGCAACCAACACGACGCGGTTCCTCGTCATCGGTGAAAAGACATGTCCCGCTACGGGAAATGATCGCACCTCTATTTTATTCTCTATTCATGATCGCCCCGGCTCTCTGGTCAGTGCCTTAAAAGCATTTGATAAGCTCAACGTTAATATGAGTAAGATAGAATCTCGCCCATCTAAGCAGCGCGATTGGGAATACATTTTCTATGTCGACCTCGCTGGCCACTGCACGGATAAGCCAGTTGCAGACGCACTCCTTGAGCTCGAGAAACATTGCTCGCTAGTAAAAATATTCGGTAGTTATCCAGATACTCGAGAATAGTCTACTCTCAATTCATTCAGCTATGTCCAAGAACGACGCCCTGTGGAAAGCTTCAAGCTTGCTCGTTTCGGAGACCAAAAATGCTGTTCTTTCAACAGCAGACAAGATGGGGAGGCCCCGGGCCGACAAAGGTGATCGAAGGCTTAGATGCAAAAAATACTGGGATATGATCCCAGGTAAATCCAAAGGTTATTACCGGAACTATTGTGATGAAGATGATTACCAAAAGTTTGTCATCATCCGAACTAAAGTAGAGAAGGTCATCTACTGCAGACCCCCCGGCTATAAACAAACAACAGTGTATGAGCTTGAGCAGTGATTAAATGCACTGCAGCAAAATACAAATCGCCCTCAAATCAACTCAGCAAAGCTGATTAGAGTGCTTGAAGGTCTGCCAGCTCTTCATTTTCTCGCTCTGTATTTTTACTATCCCAGTAATAGCGAGCGTATTTCGATGTGAAAATAGTGAATGACCAAGCATCCTCTTTGACAGCTATCAGTTGGCCGTTCTTGGTCATCCAAGTAGAATCGTCAATGCGTCTCCATTTACTTTTTACTGAATTCACTTTCAAAATATAGTCGATCTCCAGATCAGTGAGTTCTGTATCTTTGGTGTAGCCCATCTGGTGAATCACCCCACCCCAGAAATTGGCATGAATTTTATAAATGCTTTTTTCGAATAAGCTGTAATCTACCTGAAACTCACCATCACACTCTAACTCGGCATTGCCATACCTTTCACGGCATTCCAATATGTTTTCTCCTATTCTGGCCGATGCAGTAAGGGGGAAATATAGAACAAATATAAATGCCAAAAATTTCATGCTCTATTCTTTGCCTAAGTCGCTTGCTAGACAAGATGTTTATCAATACTTGATATAACTAGAAATATAGCTGCTGCTGAATTTCACAATCATTTAACTTTCTACCTCCCCACCCCTCAGCGAATTGATGAAAAAGCAGTCTGGCTAAGAACAAAAAGCCCCGCAACTGCTAAAGTTACGGGGCTTTAAATTGGTTACGGGGGTAGGATTTGAACCTACGACCTTCAGGTTATGAGCCTGACGAGCTACCTGGCTGCTCCACCCCGCGATTAAAATATTCACACCAAGTGGTGTGCGAGGGAAGCTAGTGGCAGACATATGCCATTGCAAGTAGAATGTTGCTTATTTTCGATGAGCTATACCCAGGAAGGTTCTTCTCCTATAAGTGGTTTTTCGTGTGGAGTTTTTAAGCTCTTAGGTTACTTTTTCAATATGCCTGTTTTTCTGGCCGCCACTGAATCTGTCCCGGCGTTTTTCATTCTATTATCGCTGATACTAGGCTCAGTAGTATTCATCTCCTTAGTCTTCACAAGGCTGAAGCAATCTCTCTTGGTTGGCTATTTCCTCTGTGGAATCGCCCTGTCAAACAGTGGAGTCCTCAGCTGGGCTGGCGCTGATTCAGGAGAACTCATCCACGCCTTATCAGAAATCGGTGTCATTCTACTCCTCTTCACTCTTGGCATAGAGTTCTCCGCAAGTGAGCTTAAAAACTTAAAACGCCCCGCACTCATTGGAGGCAGCATTCAGGTTTCGTTGAGCGCTGCTGTTGCTACTCTAGCAGCTTACTATTGGGGCTTGGATCTCAACCAGGCTATCGTGGCAGGCTTTGCATTTGCTTTGTCATCCACCGCAGTGTCAATGAAGTGCTTCCAAGACATGGGAGCTCCAGACAGCCCTCCCGGACGTGTCGCTTTGGGCATTGCTCTCTTCCAGGACCTTGCCGTTATTTTCTTTATCGTTCTGCTTCCAGTTTTGCTCGAAGAAGGCGAAGGAAGCTCTTCCGCTCTTATATTTGCTTTAGCCAAAGCCACAATCTTCTGTGCCGCCATGATCACTCTGAGCCGCTACGGCGTCCCTCAACTATTGTCCGCTGTCGCGCACACACGCAGCAGAGAGCTCTTCACAGTGGCTGTTGTTGCTCTTTGTGTGGTAGTTGCTGTTATTGCAGGTTTACTGGGCCTCAGCCCTGCTTTAGGTGCTTTTGTTGCAGGGGTTGTCGTCAGTAACTCAATCTACAGCCACCGCATTCTAGCCGATGTATTACCCTTCAAAGATTTATTACTAACACTTTTCTTTGTGTCCATCGGGTTACTGATAGACCTTCAAACCCTTGCAGAGCATTGGGCACTTATACTTATTGGCACCGTTGCTACGATTGTTGCCAAAGGTATCACAGCTGCTATCGCAGCACGGGTATCTGGCTTACGCAGTGGCGACTGGTTGCTCACCGCTGCCGCATTATCTAGCACTGGAGAATTTTCAATCGTCCTGCTCAATCGTGCCGCTGAGCTCAATGCCATCAACCCAGTTATTGAGCAAATCCTCTTAGCCTGCACAGCTATCACGATGGGACTCGTGCCATCACTGATGAAGTTCTCACACCCCATGATCAAGAGACTTCACAAAATGGGGCTGAAAAGCAAGTCGATGAAATCGCGCCACGATCTAGGCATGCCAGGGAAAATAGATCACCTCCAAGATCATGTGATCATATGTGGCTATGGCCCAGTCGGGCAAAAATTACATGCATCACTTAGGCGAAATAACATCCGCTCAATCATCGTCGAGAACAACGACGACACCGTGAAGTATTTGCTCAAACAAGGCAGCAAATGTCTATTTGCTGACGCGAGACATAGAATCACATGGGACCTAGCCCATATCAAACGCGCTAGAGCTGTCGCATTCACATTTCCTCTCAAAGATGTAGTCATCTCAGCATTACCCATTGTCCGAGAAATTTGCCCGAGTATTGTTGTAATCGCTCGAGCTAAATTCAGTAGTGACGCTCAAGAGTTGGAGCGCGCAGGTGCCAACCACATACTGCTTGATGAGGAGGAATGTGGCAAAGCCGTCGTAAAGACTGTCATGAGATGTTTCAACCTCGAGGATGAAACACAAGATGTTCCCTAAGCCCTGCTAATTTGTGAGCAGGTCACGCCACCTTACTTAGATGAATCTTTTTTGGTACTGGATCCACCTTCTTTCGACTGACCTTTCTTATATGAATCACTGCGATAATCAGTCTGATAGAATCCTGAGCCCTTAAAGATAACGCCAGACCCTGCACCCAGTAAACGGCGGACCTTGCCTGAGCAGCTATCTTGGGGGCAATCTTCAAGCTTGGGGTCACTCATTTTCTGAAAAACTTCAAAAGTATGACTGCACTCTTTGCACTGGTAGTCGTAATTAGGCATATTCGCTTAGGTAGTGTGATTATTCTCTGATGAGAATGAGATACAAGCTGTGAGTAGCGTCAGATTCACATGTAGACAAGTAAGAAACATGTTTTGAAAATTGTATCAACCAGAGGGGTTTGACCCTCATGATACCTTGACCTATCTCACTTATTGCGTTACTGGTGGTTATCCCAATTTTATTCAATTTATCTGATAGTTCAATTTCATGAAATATCTACAGTTATTACACCTCCCCGTCTTAAGCCTAGTAGCCGCGCTCATCTGTCAGTGTGCGCCTTACCCAACTTCACTGAGCCAGTCAGATTACTTGTCAGGATACAGGCAACAAGAAACTCCGCCCACTTCAAAGGTATCACGCTCCTACGAGCCTAAAGGATACTGGGATGGCGATGGTGTCTCCGGCGCTGCCAAAATTCGCATCGTGCGTGCTGAACAAAAAGCCTATTTCTATAAGGGGGGTGTGCTAGTGGGCATGACACCAATCTCCTCAGGAAGTGACAAACATGCTACACCTGCAGGCAACTTCAAAGTGACTGAGAAAGATATTGATCACGAATCCTCAGTATACGGCATCATCAAAAATAAGATCACAGGTGAGATCGTCAACAAAGACGCCGATTTCAGAATTCACAAACCCGGGCCCGATGAGGTTGCCGTGCACGCACCGATGCCTAACTTCATGCGCTTCAATCATGGGATTGGCATGCACACGGGCTTTCTCCCTGGCTACGCAGCATCTCATGGCTGCATACGTATGCCTGAACAAATGGCCGCCAAGTTTTATGAAAACGCCAAATTAGGCACTCCCGTCATTGTGGATTAGGCATCTCACGCATATCAATCACTTTCAGCACCAAGTATCATGGCCAATTCTCTTGTTCTTACTATCTGCGCTCATGACCGTCCGGGTGTCATGAAGCTTATCTCGAAAACTATCACCGACTCAGATGGCAACTGGCTTGAAAGCAGAATGGCACGCCTTGGGGGGCAATTTGCAGGGATTGTTCGGGTCGAATGTAACGAAGACAAATCAGCCCAACTCTGTAAAAACCTCGAAGCGCTCTCTACTGAGGGTATCTCTGTTCAAATCCACGATCAGGGAGACTTTTCCGACTACCCTTACACTCGTTGCTTGCGACTCGATATCTACGGTAATGACCGGCCTGGCATCGTCAGCCAATTGACTCAAGCTATCTCCAATGCAGGTGCTAATATTGAAGAGCTCAACACCTCTATTGAAAGTGCCGCTATGGCTGGACATTCTATCTTTCATGCCTCAGGCACTGTTTGCGTGCCAGACAGCACCGACGAAAACGAACTCATCAGTGCCGTCGAAGCTCTGAGCGATGATCTCAATGTGGAGATTGGCGGAGTTGCCTAGCACACAGCCCCCAGACTAGCTTTTGCATAGCTCTATGTGCAGGACACAAAAAAACTCCGGCTACCATACGGCAACCGGAGTTTAATAATTTATAGCAGAGGCTCTACATCATGCCGCCCATGCCACCCATGCCACCCATACCGTGATCATGACCACCGGCAGCTGGTTCTTCCTTCTCAGGAATATCTGTGACAACACACTCTGTAGTAAGTAGCAGACCGGAAATGGAAGCTGCGTTCTGCAGTGCACTTCTAGTTACTTTCGTTGGGTCAACTACACCATCTTTAATCAAGTCGGTGTATTCACCAGTTGCAACGTTATAACCTTCATTGCCTGAGGCATTTTTAACGCGTTCAACGATCAATGCACCCTCAAGACCTGCGTTAGCAGAGAGCTGACGAAGCGGAGCTTCAACTGCACGAGCTACAATACCAGCACCTGTCTCTTCGTCGCCGAGGAGTCCAAGGTCCGTAATGTTTGCTTGAGCACGAATAAGTGCTGTTCCACCTCCGGGAACGATACCTTCTTCAACAGCAGCACGTGTAGCATGAAGAGCATCTTCAACACGCGCCTTCTTCTCCTTCATCTCTGTCTCGGTAGCAGCACCAACATTGATGACAGCCACACCGCCAGCAAGCTTAGCAAGACGCTCTTGGAGCTTCTCACGATCGTAGTCGGATGAGGTTTCCTCGATCTGCTTACGGATTTGATTTACGCGGCCAGTGATAGCTTCGCTGCCACCTTCACCTTCAACGATAGTTGTAGCATCCTTGGTGATAGTAACACGCTTAGCAGAACCAAGGTCCTCAAGCTCCACATTTTCGAGCTTAATACCAAGATCCTCAGTGATAACCTTACCACCGGTAAGAATAGCGATATCTTCGAGCATCGCTTTGCGACGATCACCGAAACCAGGTGCTTTAACAGCAGCAACATTAAGTGTACCACGAAGCTTGTTCACTACGAGAGCTGCTAGAGCTTCACCGTCAACATCTTCAGCAATAATGAGAAGTGGCTTGCCGGTTTTGGCTGCTTTCTCAAGAAGTGGCAGAAGGTCTTTCAGCGAGCTGATTTTCTTCTCGTTGATTAAGATGAGGGCATCATCCAAGGATGACTCCATTGCCTCTGCGTCTGTTACAAAATAAGGGCTGAGGTAGCCTTTGTCGAACTGCATGCCCTCAACAACGTCGAGAGTGGTCTCAATTCCCTTCGCTTCCTCAACGGTGATTGTGCCGTCCTTGCCCACTTTGTCCATTGCCTCGGCAATGATGTTACCGATTTCAGTGTCCCAGTTTGCGGATACAGTAGCAACCTGAGCAATTTCAGATGTGTCTGAAACCTCCTTTGAGATTTCATGAAGCTGAGCCACGATGGCCTCTGAAGCTTTCATGATACCACGTTGAAGTGAGATAGGGTTGGCGCCAGCAGTTACGTTGCGAAGACCTTCCTTGTAGATTGCCTCTGCAAGAACCGTAGCCGTTGTTGTTCCGTCACCAGCGATGTCTGATGTCTTACTTGAAACCTCACGGATAAGCTGAGCACCCATATTTTCATAGGGGTCTTCAAGTTCAATTTCCTTAGCAACAGACACACCGTCCTTGGTAATTGTTGGAGAACCGAATTTCTTGTCCAGAATCACGTTACGGCCTGAGGGCCCCAGAGTTGCCTTAACGGCGGCGGCAAGCTTCTCAACACCATGCAAGAGTGCGTGGCGAGCTGCTTCGTCGAATTGTAGTTGTTTAGCCATGTTATTTTATATTGTGATAGTTGTTTGATACGTGTGAATTAACCTACGATACCAAGAATATCTGACTCAGAAAGAATCAGTAGGTCCTGGCCGTCGACTTTGACATCAGTTCCTCCATACTTGGAAATGAGGACGGTGTCCCCTGCTTTGACAGCAAACTCGATGGCTTTGCCATCTTCGTCTTTGCCACCAGTTCCGAGGGAAACGACTTCTGCCTCTTGTGGTTTTTCTTTTGCGGTATCTGGTAGGACAATGCCTCCAGCACTTACTTCTTCGGCTTCGAGGCGCTTCACGAGGACGCGCTGTCCGATTGGTGTTATGGTTGCCATAATTTTGTTAGTTAGTTGTAGTTAGTTTTTTATTTTCAAGAAAAAGATCTATCTGGACTCTTCAGCCAGATAGATCTGAGATTATCTGTGGATTAGTCCTCGACGACTTCAGCGTCTACGACCTTACCTTTAGCTTGCTTTGGTTCTGAAGATTCAGATTCATCGGCTGCGCCACCCATGTCTGGCATTGGAGCACCCTCGGCACCTCCTGCTGCCGCACCCGCAGCCTGCGCTGCTTGTGCAAGCTCCTGAAGTGATGCCTCAAGTTCGCCAGTTGCAGACTTGATAGCATCAAGATCGTCAGCTTTGAGCGCTTCCTTAACAGCTTCAACCTTCGCTTCGATACCTGACTTAAGCTCAGCAGGCAGCTGTTCACCGAGCTCTTCAAGTTGTTTTTCAACTTGGTGAACAAGGTTTTCAGCGTTGTTTTTGGTTTCAACACCTTCGGCACGCTTTTTATCTTCATCCGCGTGAGCTTCTGCATCACGCTTAGCTTTTTCAATTTCCTCATCAGAAAGGCCACTTGAACCTTCAATGGATATTTTCTGCTCCTTGCCTGAATTCTTGTCCTTCGCCGAGACGTGAAGGATACCATTCGCATCAATATCAAAAGTAACTTCAATTTGAGGAGTCCCACGTGGAGCCGAGTCAATCCCATCGAGACGGAAATTACCGAGCAGTTTGTTGTCATCAAACATCTTGCGCTCGCCTTGGCAAATTCGGATGTCTACAGCAGGCTGATTGTCTGCAGCTGTTGAGAATATTTGCGACTTCTTTGCGGGCACGGTTGTATTCCGCTCAATCATTGGAGTTGCAATACTTCCCATGGTCTCAATAGAGAGGCTAAGGGGCGTAACATCGAGAAGTAAAACATCTGATACGTCACCTTGGAGCACACCACCTTGAATGGAGGCACCAATAGCTACAACCTCATCTGGGTTCACCCCCTTGTGAGGTTCTTTGCCGGCAAGCTCTGCCGCAATCTCTTGCACCTTAGGCATGCGAGTCATGCCTCCTACGAGAACAAGCTCATCGATATCACTGGCATTAACACCTGCTTCTTTCAAGCAATCCAAAACTGGCTTCTTAGTGCGATCAAAGAGCTTATCAGTAATCTGCTCTAACTTAGACCGGCTGATCGTTGTTTGGATGTGCTTAGGTCCATTTTGATCCGCTGTGATAAAGGGCAAATTGATGTCGTAACTTTGAGATGAGCTCAGGGCTATTTTTGCCTTCTCTGCCTCTTCACGAATGCGCTGCAACGCATCAGGCTGATTAGAAAGATCAACACTCTCGCTAGATTTGAACTCATCAACAATCCATTTGATAATGGCGTTATCCCAGTCGTCGCCACCGAGTAAGGTATCACCATCAGTTGCTAAGACCTCAAATACTCCATCACCAATTTCCAACACGGAAATATCAAAAGTTCCACCTCCGAGGTCATAAACCGCGATCTGCTCGTCGGACTTCTTGTCTAAACCATATGCCAATGAAGCAGCAGTAGGTTCATTAATGATACGGCGCACCTTGAGACCTGCGATTTCTCCCGCTGCCTTAGTTGCATTTCGCTGTGAATCATTAAAGTAAGCTGGAACAGTGATTACTGCTTCAGTAATCGTTTCACCTAGTTTGGCCTCAGCATCACTCTTCAATTTACCCAGGATCATTGCTGAAATTTCCTGTGGTGAATAAGTTTTCTTTTCCCCATCGATTTCAACTTCAATATGAGCATCACCATTCTCAGCCTCCACTACGCTATATGGTAGCTGTTTGTCCTGGTCGTTAAGTTCTGCATATTTGCGACCAACAAGCCGCTTCGCAGAGAAAATAGTATTTTTAGGGTTGGTAACAGCCTGCCGTTTAGCAGCCTGCCCAACAAGGCGCTCTCCGTTTTTGGTAAAGGCTACGATGGAAGGTGTTGTACGAGCACCTTCAGAATTTTCTAATACCTGAGGTTCGCCAGCTTCCATGATAGCCATGCAAGAGTTGGTCGTTCCGAGGTCGATTCCTAGTATTTTAGACATAATAATTAGATGGTTTGATATTTTCTTTGGCTGTGTCTTAGCACAGAATTTGATTGGCTTGCGCTGCCTTAGCGCTATTTGATGTCATCTCTCTATGCAATTATTATGCCAACAAGCACCACAGCTAACTCAATCCTCTTATAATAAGCGTGTTGCGTTTAATTCAGCTGATTAAGAAATGATGACAACATGATGAAAAAGACAAATTGTCGCAGCTGAAACGGTTACCATGTGGACAATGTGACGCACTGAGACATACTCGCACGGGTAGTATCAACCAATAAAAATGGCCACGTCATTACGTGGCCATTGCATGAAGCACCGAGAAACTCGCGATAATCTACGAGCAGCTCTATTTACTTTGCACTTTGCTCAACAATCGGCACCGGTGCTGGTGCTGGTGCTGCAACGTCAACAGTTGGCAAATCATTAAATTTGGGAAGCGGACGTAATTTAGGCGCGGGGTCTTCACCGGTACAACAGCCGCAGGAAGAGAGAAAACAAATACTTACTGCTGCGACGGACACGATGAATAGTTTAAATAAAGACATAGTTATTATTGTGAATTACCGTTTATATATGACTGGAATTAAATGCGATGACAAGTAGAAACAAAAAGATCCATACGAACATTAGATAGGCATATAAAAAAGGTGGGTTAGAAACTAACCCACCTTTGTTGTAATAATTGTATGTATGCCCCCCGCTTACTTGGCAGAAATCTCTACGACTGGAGCGGGAGCAACCTGCGACTCAGGCTGTGAGCTGCAAGAAGAGCACAGTGCAAGGCCTGCTGCAGCGGCAAGAATGATAGCTATTTTCATAGTTAGTATAATCTTTTAGCAGTTAGAGGTCCTACACAAGGAAGCATTACTTGGCAGCTTCTACGTGAACAGGAGCAGGAGCTTCTGACTGACATGTGCATGAAGCAGTGACCATGAATCCACATGCTGCTGCGGCGATTGCGATAATTTTAACGATTTTCATAATATAACTTAGTTTGTTTTAGTTCGTATTTTGTTGAGGAGAGGACAACACGTCCAATCAACAATATGAATACTATGAAAAGACCCGCATCTTGCAAGATGTATTCTAATAAATAAGAGGATTCTAATAATGGCTCATTTCTGTCTTCTCTCTAATGCCACCATCGTAATGTCATCCATCTGTCGCTGATTGCCCGAAAATAAAGAAACTTCGCGCCTTATCGATTCCACAACCTTGTCAGCTCCTGAGTGAGCGGTCTCACGAAATAAACGCTCCAACTTTGGCAAGCCAAACTCATCATCGTCGTCATTCACAGCCTCGCATACGCCGTCTGTGTAGAGAAAAAGCACATCTCCTTGCTTTAGCTCCATTTCGATATCCTTGGTGACTCGATCAAAAACATCTCCAGCATCTATCCCTAATGCCAGCCCCGGCGGCTTAACTGTCTCTATCTCTTTAGTCTCTGCTCGGAATAAAATAGGAGCATCATGACCTGCTCTCGACATTTTAAATTTACCACTTTCATTATCCAGGACGATGTAGATCAAGCTGACAAACATGTCTTCCCTAACGTCAGGAAAAAGGTGCCTATTTACGAGGCTGAGTGCCTCAGATGGGCTCTCTGTCGATTTGGCGATTAAGCGCAACACACTACGACACATTGCCATCAATAGACCAGCAGGTAGACCTTTGCCGGTTACATCAGCAATCACAATTCCTGTTTTGTTGTTAGCTAAATTGATGTAGTCAAAATAGTCTCCACTAATCATGCGTGCTGGCGTGTTACTGCCGTATATTCGGTAACCACTTATGTCCGGCTCACCAAATGGTAATAATACATTTTGCACCTCTCGTGCGGTGCGTAATTCATCATCAAGCTTGCGTTTCTCAGTAAGTTCTTGATGGATCATGGCATTACCCATAGCAAAAGCAGATTGCTCTGAGAGCGACCTAAACACTTCGTAATCATTATCGGTAAACAAACCATTTGCCTGATTACGAACCACCACAACAACACCGATATTTCGCCCCCCATATTGCAATATAGAAAGCATGGCCGAGGCTTCATGTTGATAAAGCTCGGCAGTAGCTCCCAACGTATCATGTTTATGTAAATCTTCAATATGCATACTACTGCCAGCTTTGATCACTTGTCCTAGTAAGCCTTCCTCAGCCCCAGTTCGAGACAATCTAATGTAGCTAGCTAGTGCGCCTGAGTTCGTCTGTGACTGCTTAATAACTTCTGCCGGCACGTCAACCAACGGCGGACAATCAGGAGAGATGAATTTCGGCACGAGATGCGCCCGATCTTCGCTTAATAAATAAATCGCGCCCGCGTCAGCGCTCAAAACTTCTTCAAAGCCTACAACAATTTCTTTGTAGAGCTGTGCAGGTGTAATGTCCCTCTCAATCGCCTCACCAATGTGATGCAGAAAGTCAAACATTCGCATTTCCTCACCCACAATATCATCTTTTTCCTGCCTCGTCTTACGCAGTCGTAGCCTTGTCTTACGCAGTCGCAGTCGCGTCTTAAACCATGCGAATACCGTAATGATCAAGGAAATGAACAATACGACCGCAGTTGCGTCACCTAGGTCTGACATGAAATACAATGGATAAGGGTGGATTGGGGAATAAGCCTAGCTCAAAGCATCAGAGAATGAAGTTCATCGCTAGCTGCTCTAGTCGATGTACTGTTCATGTTACCATTATTCATTGCCACCTTCTTTGGTTTTCACCTCAGCCTCTAAATAATCGAGGACCGTGCCAAATTTCTCCGTATTACGATTGTCCGCTTCACACAGCTTTCTGTGAGCGTCAAGCACGTGAACCCCTTGATTCACTCTCGGCGCCAATTCTTCGCAAGCCACCAGCTTCGAGCGAACATCTCCAATAGAATTTTGCCAGTCGGCATCTTTTGGGTCTATCTCCATGAGCACATCAAGCCCCAGATCTTCTAATGATTTTCGACTACGATCAGATGGCCCGGCAATTTGAAGTTTACCCTCCGGCAGCTTCATCAACCTCATTGCAAGGCCCGCCATCGTACCCATAAATGTAGAGTCCATCCCTTTGCAGTTTTCCAAATCAACAACAATACGTGTCGCCCCAGCCTTCAATTCATTCTCGCACCAATTTTTTATGATCGGACTACTCAAAAAAGATCCTTTTCCATCACAACGGATCCATGAAAAATCGTTGTCGTGGTATGCTGAAATTGAGTATTCCTCACTCACAATTCAAAGTAATAAATATAGGTTTGACGATACGTATAGCTACACCAGATATCCTCCTGGGTCAACTAAAGAGAGCTCCTTACAAGATGAAATCCATAATTATAGTTCGCCTCATTCACCTCAAAGAGGAAATCTAGTACCACCCTCACCACCTGAGATAATTTCCTTTAGAGCACTCGGCTCACGGCCACTGGCGATTACAGTTTCAACCCCAGCCTCTAAGGCAAACTTAACAGCCTCCAGCTTTGATGCCATACCTCCTATGGAAAACTTACCATGATCTGATCTCACATGCTGAGCAACAGCATCAATATTCCTTACTTCAGGCATTACACCACCACCCTCATCTTGCAGGCCATCAACAGTACTTAGCATCACAAGCATGCGAGCCTCGAGAAGCCGTGAAACCCGGGCTGAAAGCATATCGTTATCCCCCACTCTCAATTCCTGAACCGCCACAGTATCATTCTCATTGATAATTGGCACAATATTGCCCTCCTCAAGCAAGCGGTGCAGGGTATCCATCACATGATTACTGGGGCGTTCATGGTCTAGGTCTGATGCTGTAAGTAAGATTTGAGCGACATTAAGCCTGAATTTTTGGAATAAGTTCTCATATGCATGCATCAGCCGGGTCTGCCCAACTGCGGCACAGGCCTGACGTGAAGCTGTATCTTGGGGGTAACCGCCAAGCTTAAGTGCCGATACGCCGGCACCGACAGCGCCACTTGAGACCATCACACAGGGAATACCTGACGCAACGAGCTCTGATACCGACGTGACTAAGCGCACCAACGATGCCTCATCGAGTGTACCATCTTTTTCAGATGTTAATACGCCCGTACCAATTTTAATAACTACAATGTCCCGTGCCATGATCTGATAATATTTATTGTCGACAGATTAGCTGTGCGAAGCAACCCGAATCGCCTGGCATACCGCAGGGAAAACTTGTTTTTTGCGACTTACCACTCCGGGTGCTTGAAAGACACCATCAACGTCGCGCTCGAAATTCAGAGCATTGAGGATTTGAGCACTACCGCTGCCCAGCAACAAGCTGTGATGACTATTGATATCAGTGACAATGAGAAGAGCCAAATCATACCCTTTCACTTCGATGAGGTCATCTAGTGCCGTGCTAAGATCCTCTTTACGACCCGCAAACAAATCTAATCCAGATTCCTCAACATGCGAAATACTGACTCTCGCACCATTTTCCTCAAATACCTTCCGGTCGGCGTTGATTGCCTCATCGGCGGAATTATGTGCCAACAATGACCCTGAAGCAAAGAAATCATGAGTGAACTTGGCAGCATCAACAGAGGCAATGCCGCAAAGCCATTGAAGAATCTCGCCATCTAAACTGGTCGTTGTTGGCGAAGTCAGGTTTAGGGTGTCAGAGACCATGCCTGCAATCAGGCACATGGCGATCTCTCTCGGAATATCAATACCAGCATAACGATATTCTCGGGCAACAAGTGTGCATGAGGAACCCACGGGCTCATTGATGTATCTGATTGGTTCACTCGAGACAAGATCGCCAGCTAGCCGGTGGTGATCAATAACCTCGATCACCTCGGCATGCTCAACTCCCTCAACTGCTTGAGAATATTCATTGTGATCCACCATCACGAGGCGAATACGGGGCGGATCGATCAAATCTGATTTGGAAATAACTCCCATGAGACGATTACCACCCGGGTGAATAACAGGAAAAAGATCTTGTTTGACTGAGGCTAAATCATCACGAAGCACTTTTACCGAATCATGAGCCATCACGCGACTGATATTATCGTCTAGCGCATGACTAACCATCCTTGAGCACCTGATCAGCTTTGAGGCAGTCGCCGTGTCCTGCTTACACCTGAGGATCACAACTCCGTTTTCCTTGGATGCCTGCAGAAGATCCTCTGAAACATCAAAACCACCTGTAACAACTAACATGCAAACACCATACTCAATGGCTGTGCGCTGAATAATGGGACGATCGCCGCAAATCACCACGTAAGATTTGATTTCTCCGACTTCAGTCGCATAGTCTAAACGTTTCTGAACTGTATCTACACTAGACGCCCCCACTAGCTGGACAATCTCGCGCTCTTGAGCTTTCAAATCAGCCCCGTCAACCTTGGCACCCAGCGTTACAGCAATCTTTTCTGGGCAAGCAATCATTCTGCGCACAGATTCAGTGTCAGTATCAATCGGCATCAACAGCTGCAATAAATCAAGATACTTTAACAAACCACATAGCTGGTTCTGAGCATTCACCACGGGAATACTACGAACCTTTTCCGATAGCATCAGCTGATAAGCCTCGAGAAAAGTAGCATCGTCACTCACCTTGACAACGTCCTTACGGCAGATCATCTCCGCTGTAGCACTAACATCATCGAGCAAGAGGGGTTTCTCGATACCCGCTTTTTCGAGCACCCATGCCGTCCTTGTCGGCACCGCCCCACATCGAGCAGGCACGGCTTCTGCGATCCCTTTCTTCTGCAAGAGGTCAGCATAACCTATAGCCGAGCAAATAGCGTCCGTATCAGGATTTTGGTGCCCTATCACGTAGAGCGGCATATGAGAAGAATTTGACATGGAATAAAGTAAAAGGAGAAATGTCTATTAACACCAGCCTCTTGGCAATGCCCAGCTGAGACATTTATTGGCATGGGTGCTACTTGGCCTCGCCTTAGAATGCGTTGTTAATGATATTCACTTCAGCTAACTCTCCGTCGGTCAACATCACTTCGACAACATCAAACCTCCAAACAAAATCTCGCCGCCCCAGCAGCTTAATCCAAGAATTTGCACCACGCTCGATGAGTGCCTGCTTATTTCTATCCACAGCATCGAGAGGTCTACCATAACCCTTTTGCGTTCTTGTTTTCACCTCAACGAAACTGAGTGTATCACCGTCACGCGCAACAATATCTATTTCCCCTCCTCGGGGACCTCGATAATTTCTATAGAGTAATTTCCGCCCACAAAGTGATAGATGATCAGCTGCAATGAGCTCGCCCAACTTACCAATCTTACTAGGTGAGAGCTTTGCCCCACTCGCATCAACGATACGACATGGCCGACAAGAAATGCGACCAAATCGACGCCGAAGTGTTCTCAATAAGATTTTCACCCTTACTATTAAACAGATAATAACCGAAAGCTATCCCCCTTAATCATCGCTGTATTTTTTATGCCCCTCCTTCTTGCCCGCTTTGACTTTAGACATAGCGGCATCAACTTTGTCAGCATCCTCCTCGAGGTAGGCTATTTCCAACTCGCAAAGATAAGCATAAGACAAACCCATCATCCTGCGGTAATCAGCTACTGCTTTCACTTTATCCTTACCGTCAGCCATATCCTTGATCAATGCTGGTATATACTCCATGCCCTTGCGAAGCCCTTCCGCTGCGGCCCTTGCTGCCTCAGCTCCTCCAGCCCAGTCGTCTCTGTCTATTTTGCGCAGACTTTTAAGAGCTTTGCTACTCTCTGTCATCGTCTTGGTCAGTGGTGTATCCTCATCACTGTCCGCATGAGCACATGGTATTAGCGCCACAAAACAAAAAGAACAAATAAGCATTTTAGGTAAGCAAAAATTAATAAACTTCATCGCATTTATATACATATAGAAATCTTGAGTCTGTCAACAAGCTTGAGAAAACACTTCATTCTGAATCCTCAGCATCCCAACGCTGGACACTCCAGCCTTTAGTCGCTAAAAACCAACCTAGATATGGCCGGCTCGAGCAAAAATAAGGCAAAAGAAAAAAAACTGACTCCAATGATGGCTCAGTATCAAGCAATGCGCCGTTCTTTGCCTGATGATATCTTGCTCTTTTATCGTCTTGGAGATTTTTACGAGATGTTTTTTGAGGATGCCAAAACAGCAGCCAGCGTCCTCAATGTCGCTCTCACCAAACGCAACGACATACCCATGTGCGGAGTCCCGCACCATGCGGCTCAGGGTTACATCGCCAAGCTGATACAAGCAGGCAAACGAGTTGCCATCGCAGAACAAACGACCGAACCGCAACCGGGCAAGATAGTCGAACGAGAGATCGCTCAAATCATATCGGCAGGCACCGTAAGTGATATCACCCTGCTTGATGACACCAGGCACAATTATATCGCCTCGGTATATCAAGTAGGCAAAAAAATAGGCCTTGCTTACGCCGACCATTCGACAGGCGAATTTACCGTCGCTGAGTTTGATCATGCTAATTCTTTAAAAGACACACTCCAGAGTTTGAGCCCCAAAGAATTAATCATCGGTGATGATCAACTTGATCTCTATGGTCACCTCAAGGGATGCCTTCCTTATGATGCTTATGCCTTTCTGACTGATCAGGCTCGGACGTCGCTTTGCGATCATTTCAAAGTTCAATCCATGCGTGGTTTCGGCTGTGATGAAATGCCCGCTGCTATCTCTGCTGCGGGAGCTATCCTCCATTATCTCTCTTATCAATTGCGGCGATCATGCGATCACATTCGCCATCTCTCCGTGCGCGTTGGGGGTGAGCATGTGATCATTGATGCTTCCTCTCAACGTAATCTGGACCTCGTCGACTCACCCACTGGCAGGCAGCACTCACTTCTAGGAGCACTAGACCGCACAGCGACCCCCATGGGAGCTCGCAAACTACGTGACTGGATTCTACACCCACTGCATGACCTAGAGCTACTCACCTCCAGACAAAACCTCATCCAAGCCTTTCTCGCAGAGCCATTCTTATTGGGTCAGTGTCGTGATCAACTCAAGGGCATCCGCGACATTGAGCGCACCACATCTCGTTTATCTCAAAATTCAGGCAACGCCCGCGACTTGATGTCACTGCTTACCTCATTGCTTCAAATCCCAAATTTAAGAAGTCATCTTGAAGCTCTCAACGAGCAAGCTGACGAAGATGAATTACAAATCAAGCTTCTGAACGATCTTCATCAGTTTCCCGACTTAACCAACACACTCGAACAAGCCCTCGTTGACGAACCTCCCGCGGGAACAAAAGACGGCGGCATCATCAAGGACGGTTTCAACTCTGAACTCGACGAACTTCGAGCTGCCTCCTCCAGTGGCAAGCAGTGGCTTGCAGAACTCCAAGAAACCGAACGTAAGCGCACGGGTATCGACTCGCTCAAAATCAAATTCAACAACGTCTTCGGCTATTTCATCGAGGTTACCAAAGCGAAGCTCGACCTTGTACCTGACGACTATCATCGCAAGCAAACGATGACAAATGCCGAGCGCTTTATCACCCCGGCGCTCAAGGAGATGGAAAATAAGATCCTCGGAGCCGATGAACGCGCCAAGCAGCTCGAATACGAAGAATTCATCAAGCTCAGGCAAGCCGTAGCAGACGAAATTGATCGCCTGCAACAATGCGCTGAATCACTTGCCACGCTGGACGTTTTACTAGGCTTGGCTGAACTTGCGCAGCTTCACCAGCACACCCGACCTATCATAGATCACTCCGGAGATCTTCAAATCGTAAGCGGCCGCCACCCCGTCCTAGAGCAAACCTTAATTGATGAAAAATTTATCCCCAAAGACACAGTCATTGAAGCATCAGCATCACGCCTGATCCTACTCACAGGCCCCAACATGGCGGGCAAATCAACCTACATTCGCCAGGTTGCCCTCATCACCCTCATGGCCCAGATTGGAGCATACGTTCCAGCAGAGAAAGCACGCATCGGACTGGTCGATCGCATCTTCTGCCGGGTTGGAGCCTCCGATGACTTAACTAGTGGTCAATCTACGTTCATGGTAGAAATGAACGAAACCTCGCTCATCATCAACAACGCCACCGAAAAGTCACTTGTCATACTTGATGAAATCGGGCGTGGCACAGCGACTTTTGACGGTCTATCCATTGCCTGGTCAGTAGCAGAGCATCTCCATGACGCCATCAAGGCCAGAACCTTGTTTGCAACACACTATCATGAGCTCACCGACCTGTCTCGCACCAGAGAAGCCGTCGAAAACTACAATGTTGCGGTTCGCGAGTGGAATGATGATATCATTTTCCTACGCAAGATTGTTCCGGGCACGGCCGACAAGTCATACGGTATTCAAGTGGCTCGCCTTGCCGGTCTACCACCCACTATCATCAATCGGGCCAAAGATATCTTATCTCACCTTGAAATGAACTCTACCCGTCCCGAGGCCAAAGACAAACCGAAGGCCAAAAACACAAAAAACGATTCGCTCCCTGAAGCTGACTCGCCTCAGATGAATTTGTTTAACTAAGCATCACACTTGAAATCCAAGCACCCCATAGGGATTCTGGACTCCGGAATCGGCGGCCTCTCAGTTCTTAATGAGATTCGCAAAACTTTGCCAAACGAGTCCATCGTTTACTTTGGCGACACTGCTTGGTGTCCATATGGCGCACGTGATGCTGATGAAATTCAACGTCGTGTTTTTGCCATTACCGATTTCTTACTTTCGAAAGATTGCAAACTTATCGTCATTGCATGTAATTCAGCAACGATCGCCGCTGTCGAGGCCCTGAGATCTAGCTATCCTGTACCTTTTGTTGGCATGGAACCGGGCATTAAGCCAGCAACTGCAAATACCCGCACCGGGGTTGTGGGTGTTCTTGCAACCGAGGCCTCCTTGGCAGGAGAAAAGTTTCATCGCTTGATTAACGACCATGGTGAAGGTGTCACCATCATCACGAGACCATGTCCCAATTTCGTTAAATTAGTGGAGGACGGTGATCTTAACAGCCCCATGGCTCGTGCTATTGTCGAGGAGGAAGTCATGCCGCTCATCAGAGCCAAGGCCGATGTTCTTGTATTAGGCTGTAGTCATTACCCCTTCCTCAGACCACTCATTGAAGAAATCGCTGGGCCAAAGGTTACCGTGATGGACACCGGCCTAGCCGTTGCACATCGCGTGAACCATTTCATTGCTGGCGACTTGACTGGAGCGCAACCAAGCTACGACATATTCACGAGTGGTGAGCTTTCGCATTTAGAAAAAAACTTTCCCCTACTCTGTCCCAACACAGAGGCATCTCTGCACCATGCTGACATCTGAAACAGATTGCTTATCCCAAGATCACTGGCAGTCATTGGCGAGGGCTCATCGTGAAGAAGTCAGGAAATGGACAGTGCCATATCGGCGTCGCAAGGCCAGCCACCAGCCGCACCCCGTCTTAGACTTCCTATTTACCTATTACCCTTTTTCATTGGGTAAATTGGAGCAGTGGCATGCTGGATTCGGTATCAAGCTTGAGATCAAGGGGAGCCAACACGCACCATTCCAATCGCGCCGATATCAATGTCATGATCATTTCATTACGCTAGCTTGTGAGACTTTATCCGACAAAGAGATCAAACGAATCCATTGGATTCATAATCTTTTATGCCTTAGCCAAAAAAGAACTCCCAACTTCGCATGCCACGGCCTTCACGAGTGGGCGATGGTCTACCAAGGTCACGATATCAGGCACCGTGGGTCAACAACGCTGAGATTACCCCAAGAACAAATTGACCACCTTGTCTCATCAAGGACGATTACCTGCAGCCACTTCGATGCTTATCGCTTTTTTTCCCCATCCGCTATCGAGTTCAATAAACTGAGCCCTACTCTCAATAGCCGACAAGAGCATGAGCAATGTGGCTGTCTGCACACCAACATGGACCTCTACAAATGGGCCTCCAAATGCATGCCCTGGGTTGGTAGCGACCTTCACTGGCAATGTTTTCAGCTCGCACTCGAAGCACGCGAACTCGATATGAGAGCAAGCCCCTATGACTTATCCGCCTACGGCTACGAACCCGTCACAATAGAAACCCGAGAAGGCCGAGCGGAATATGAATCTCTGCAGCGTGAGATCAGCCTGCAATCCGAGCCATTACGCCAGCGCATCATTGACACCCTCTCGCAGGTCATTGAAGCAATGACCCGCTAATCATAAAAAACTGTAACATATTACAACTTGGAGCATCTATCATTAGCGTATTTGGATCAACAAGCCGACACTGGTCGGCAAACTTGATCAGGCAGCATTTAAGGCACTCACCACTGCTATCATGGCCGAAAGCTGCTCGAGCACAGTCAACTAGTGGAGCTAGGTTCTCTGCAAAGCTAAAAAAAACCAGCAATCACAGCCCGCCCCGACATTTAATCGATGCGGCTTTATTGTTTTAGTAACAGATCTTATTTCAAGTATGAACAATTTTGAGGATCTCATCACATAAGGTCTGCAGAGGCAGCCAAACAATAGCTTTTACCATTGCCAGCCACATCATTTCCATATTGATTTCCCCCACCCTCGTTCATTTTTAATTATTCACTATCCATCAAGATGATTCCCAACGTCCTCGCCGAACGCTACGCCTCTCCCGCTATTTCTGAAATCTGGTCTGCCGAAGGCCGCATTGTTCTCGAACGTGAGTTCTGGATTGCCGTCATGAAGGCTCAAAAAGAGCTGGGTATAGAGATTCCACAGGAGGCGATTGATTCATACGAGTCAGTAAAAGACCAAGTCAACCTTGCATCCATCATGGAGCGTGAGCGCATCACTCGCCACGATGTCAAGGCACGCATTGAGGAGTTCTGCGATCTCGCAGGTCATCAGCATATTCACAAAGGAATGACATCTCGCGATCTTACCGAGAATGTCGAGCAGCTCCAAGTATACCGATCACTTCTGGTCATCAGAGAAAAGGCTATTACGGCGTTGGCAAAAATGAAGAACAGCTCTGTCCAGTGGCGCGATCTTATTATCACCGCGCGCACGCACAATGTCGCAGCTCAGCCCACTACCTTTGGTAAACGTATCGCTATGAATGGCGAGGAACTCCTGGGTGCACTAGATATGCTCAATCACCTGATTGAAACTTACCCCGTGCGAGGCCTCAAAGGCGCTGTCGGCACTCAAATGGATCAACTCTCGTTGTTCGATGGCAACGCTGAGAAAGCGTCACAACTTGAACAAAAAGTTTGTAGCCACCTCGGCATCCCAGAAGTATTCGCCAATGTAGGACAAGTCTATCCGCGCTCTCTCGACATGCGCACCGTATCGGTCCTCGCCGATATTGCCTCAGGCCCATCATCACTCTGCCGCACCTTGCGCCTTATGGCAGGCCATGAAACTGCCAGCGAAGGCTTTGCCAAAGGCCAAACAGGCTCAAGTGCCATGCCCCACAAGATGAACTCGCGCTCCTGCGAGCGAGTCAATGGCTTCCACGTCATACTTAAGGGCCATGTCACCATGGCGGCAGGCCTCGCCGGAGACCAGTGGAATGAAGGTGATGTTTCCTGCTCCGTAGTCCGCCGCTTGATGCTACCTGACGCCTTCTTTGCCATCGACGGCCTATTCGAAACCTTCCTCACCGTACTTGGCCAGATGGACGCCTATCCAGCTGTCATCGAGGCCGAAAACAATCATTACCTTCCCTTCTTGATGACGACCACCATCATGATGGAAGCTGTTAAAGCTGGTGTGGGGCGCGAGGCGGCCCACTCTGCCATCAAGGAACATGCCGTAGCCACCGTCAATGACCTCCGTGCCGGGAAGATCAAAGAAAACGATCTTCCAGAACGCTTAGCATCCGATGATCGCATCCCCCTCAGTCTGGATCAACTGTCTGAGATCATTGCAACGGGTGGCGAAAATGCAGGCACGGCCCGCAGCCAAGTTGATCATTTTGCAGATACGGTGAATCAATGGGAGATGAAATTCCCAGATGCCGCCAATTATGTGCCTGGTTCGATTCTTTAATCGGCTATAAGCGGTAAAAAACGCCCACGGAAAAGAAATTAAAGCACTCTAAATCAACGACTTGTTGTTTTTTGTGATTTTTTTTCTCTTTTCTTTGAACAAGTTGCTACCTGGGGGGTCTATGTCTTATGAGAACAGCGTGTATATCGCGTGGTTCTTATTCATGTAAGGGTGAATTGCAGATATCAGCTTGATCATGTATCAGCGTGTTGAAGTTGTAATCTCAGAAAAGCCGTAGAAAGGGTCCCCCCCGTTCTGCGGCTTTTTTCTGCCCTTATTTTAGGTCATCCCAGCTTTCAGACCTAGACAAGCTTACACTGAGAATAGGCACAGCCTGAATAGCGCCTAGATAGGCTAAAACTAAGTTTCAGGCCCACCACATTACCTGCAAGCTCCACTGCCGGCAGGCTACTTCAAATAACTCGCTGTCTCTTACTTCAAGCTCATCAAATAACCCATTAAGTCTTTGAGCTCTTTTTCATTGAGCCTATTGATTAATGCTGGAGGCATAGGCGAGACTGGAGAGGGTTTGATCTCCTTGACCTCTGCCTTGGCAATCTCTGTCGTTTGAGAAAAGTCAAAGGGGCTGATGCCTACAATTAGCTTTCCATCTTTCTCATCGAGCACTTTGCCAGTAACAAAAGACCCGTCATTTTTAGTGATTAAGCTAAACTGAAATTGGTCTGATATAACTTTATTTGGATTAATAATTGCCTCTGCCATGTCGACAAGCTGAAAACGACCTGCGGCTCTGGTCATATCAGGACCTGCGGCACCACCTTTGCCAGCAACCTGATGACAAGCCGCGCAGAGACAAGCCTCAAACATACGCTGACCATTTTTCAAATCCACTTTGTCGAGGTTGGTCAGCTTGGAGATATCATCCACACTCCACGCCTTGCCTGGACCTTTCGCCTGCGGCAAATTCTTAAATGGATTACTCACAACCTCCAACTTCCATGAACTGATCATCTTGCGCTCCTGCTCGGTAGCATGCTCCAATGCATTCTTGCGTATATTGTCCACGAAGCCAGCATAGCTGCGCCCACCACTCTTAGTGGCAGCTTCTTTGAACCATTGAAAATATTGCCTTCTCTGACCTTCACTCCATGGGCCCTTAACCACTCTCAGGCAGTAAGCGTAATGCAGATTTTGCGTGGATGGCAAGTTATTGAGCATATTGATCACATCTTTGCCGTAGCGAGCATTACGAGCTGCAAGGGCAGCCCAATCAGGAGGAGTTTCGCTACCACGCGATGCCATCAAGCCTAATGTTTTTTCAACGACTGTCGGTGATTGGAGGTAACTCAACAATCTGCACAACTCACGATTCACCATGTCATCCTCTACCGGGTAGTGATCATCTAGACTGGCAAGGAGTGCATCCCTCTGGTTGCCCTCCCCGCATCGTGCAATCACCAAGCTGACTGCCCTCAACAACTCAAGCTTACCTGTGTTATCTAGAGCTTTGAAATCAAGCTTCGCAAGGGCCTGCAAAAGTGGCTGAGCATTCTCCTTACCTCCCTGATGGGCAAGGGCCACAGCCCCATGAGACAATACCTTAGAGTTGGTCTCCCCTAGCACTTTATTCTGCCATAGCGACAAAGGCAAATGCTCGAGTGCCACGCGAGCGGCGTACCGGATAACACGGTCCTCATGCCCCATGGATTTCCATATCATATCGAGCTGATCAGGGCTGGCTGAGACGTGCATAGCTTCAAGCTTGCGACGCAGCGCAAACAGATCGTCGGCATCTTGACTTGGCTCGACGGGCACACATGATTCCTTGCCCACATAGTTGACACGATAAAGAGCAGACTGGGTTTTTCTTCCCCCGGTGAGGAAATACATCGCCCCATCATTGCCAATCACCGCATCGGTCACTGATAGCCCCTTACCATAAATAAATTCCTCTTTTTCTGCCGTGTAGCTTGCACCACTTGGCTTCAGGTGAATGGCGTAAATCGTTGCAAACGTCCAATCAAGGGCATAAATAGCATCTTGATAACGTGCAGGAAACTGCGCACCTGCACCAGAAACTACACCCGTTGGGGATCCTGGGCCGATATCCAGAACAGCTGGAGAGCTATCCAAATAATAGTCTGGCCACTTACCCGTTCCCTGCCTCCAACCAAACTCGCTACCACTGGTCACATGACATATGCGTGTAGGCCTATACCAGGGAGTGCCGAAGTCATATTCCATATCAGCATCAAAGGTGAAAAGATCACCACGTTGGTTAAATGCGATACCAAAAGAATTCCTATACCCTTGGCTGTAAAGCTCCCAACGTGAATTATCAGGCTTGAAACGAGCAACCCAGCCTCCAGGAGCTTTTCGGCTGCGCGCATGACCACGAGCATCCGGCTGTGAAGGTAGCAGGTGATCTTCACCCCATTTGCTGGTTGCCGCAAAATTGTCGATACCGCTTGGAACATTGGTGTGGTTGCCGCACACATAATAAATCCACTCTTTATCCGGTGATATTACAAATCCATGCGGGCCGTGCTCTCCACCACCAGCAAGCTCCTTCATCAGCTCCACCTTGTCGAGCTTGCCATCACCGTTACTGTCGATGACAACGTAAACTCCAGCTTTAACTACCTTCCTCTCACAAACCGAGACATACAACCTATCCTTGAACCAGAGCAAGCCATGAGCTCCACCTATCTTTAAATTTAGCGGCTCTATCGCCGGAGCCTCGTTCTTGTTGACGGTAACGTAATAGATCGAACCATACTGATCTGCAGTGATCAGACGTCCATCATCGTGCTTGGTTATAGCCACCCACGAACCCTGATCTTGGTTGGGTACCTGGTAAATCTTCTTGCATTGAAAGCCCTCTGCTACCTTGATTTCCTCAGCTTGGACTGATGAAACCAAAACCGTGAAGCACACGAGGCCCAAGAAATTTGATATCACATTCACAATTACATTCATATGTATGTCATACATAGAATCAATTGATTTCTTACATCAATCTATAAATAAAATTAAAGATGTTAAATCTATAGTGATGCGGCAGGACGAGTATTAAAAAATAGATCTCTCACGTAGCAACTTCCGATCAAACCAAGCTACATGTTTCTTGGTTTACGAATACTGCGCCGGCCACCATTTAACTTTCGCATCGGCTCGAATACGCTGTCCATTCCGACATCCTTGACCCCCCATACGACCTCCAGTAGCTCACCAATACGACCACTCGGAAAACCCCGTTGCCGAAACCACGCTAAATACTCCTCTGGCAAGTCCATGATAGGTAAGCCACCTGGAGGGAAATTTTCGGGCCCAAAGCGGCCAAAAGGCATATTTGTCTTGCCTATTTCAACTAGCATTTCACGAAATTCCTCTCGATCCCCACTTGAGATATCCATCTTCATCAATCAAACATGTCATGCATACCAATAAAAGCACATAACTCTGCTTGTTAAGGAAGTGAGAAACATCCAATTAACATGGCAGGATCTGATATTGACAAAATCAGCAAAAGCAAGTAAGCGGTGCGCTCTCACTCCTTCCCCATATGGACTTTATCTGGATCACTCTCTACTTTCTCGTACTTCTTGGATTATCAGGATACGGCTTTCATCGCCTGATGATACTATCGTTGTATCTCAAGCACTCGCGCAATCGCCCTGAGCCAAAAACCCATTTTGAAGACCTCCCTTTAGTTACAGTTCAGCTACCCTGCTTCAACGAAATGCATGTGATGGAGAGGCTTCTAGATTCCGTCTCCAGTCTCGACTACCCCATTGACAAGCTTCAAATTCAAGTTCTTGACGATTCTACAGACGAGACCACAGAAATCTGCAAAGCCGAGGTAGCCAAGCTGGTCGAGCGAGGTTTCGATGCTCAATATATTCATCGCACCGACCGCACTGGATACAAGGCGGGAGCTCTAGAAAACGGCACCATGAATGCCAAGGGTGATTACCTTTTCATCCTAGATTCTGATTTTGTCGTTAAGCCGGACGTACTTCACAAAACCATTCATTACTTTACCGATGATAAGATCGGCATGATTCAAACGCGCTGGGAGCACATCAACCGCACCTACAACGCGCTAACCCGCATCCAAGCCATGTTCCTCGATGGCCACCTGGAGCTGGAACAAACAGCCCGTAATCGCAGTGGCCGGTTCTTCACGTTTAACGGAACTGCTGGAATTTGGCGTAAATCCTGTATCAGCGATGCTGGTGGCTGGGAGCACGACACCCTCACCGAGGATATGGATCTCAGTTACCGAGCTCAGCTAAAGGGTTGGAAATTCATTTTCCTCAACGACGTAACCACGCCTGCAGAGCTACCAGTAGACATGGAGGGTTTCAAAAGCCAACAACATCGCTGGACCAAAGGCTCGATACAGGTATGCAAAAAATGCCTATTCGATATCTGGAAAAGCAAAGCCCCCCTCTGCTGCAAGATGGAGGCAACCGCGCACCTTACGTCAAACTTCGCTTACTTACTTCTGTTCGCGCTTCTGTTCCTCATCATTCCCAAACAGCAGAGTGATATGTCATGGTTTGATCAAAATGGCATATCTGAGCATCTACTCAACTTCCCAATCTTCTTTTTTGGCAGTGTCTCCGTGGCTTTGTTTTATGTAATGAGCCAGAAAGCTTTGCGTCCTGATACTTGGATGAAAGACATACTATATCTACCCATGCTTTTGGCTCTGGGTATTGGCATGTCGGTCAATAATGCAAAAGCTGTTTTAGAAGCTCTGTTTAATCACGAAACAAGCTTTGTCCGCACTCCAAAACACGGCATAAACAGCAGCACAAGAAAGGAAAAATCAACCTTCAAGAAAAGTCGCTACAAAGCCATTAAATCACTCACACCCTTTGTGGAGCTCGCATTCGCCTTCTTCTTCACCATCATTGTAGCGGACAACGCCTTGAACGGAAGCTGGGTAGCCGCGATTTTATTGATGCCATTCCCCGTTGGCTTCTTTTTCACCTCACTGACCTCCTTGGCGCAACAGCTACCTGCCGTCTTTAATTCGCCCGCCAAACAAAGCGTCAAAAAATAATTTACCGCCACTGCACCTTTTCACAGGTTCGCGATAAACTATCGATCATCTTAAAATCTTATATTTCTCAAACAAAGTAGACATTTTCCGCGCTATCAAGCTTGACAGCTCAGCCCTATTGGCTAGTTTCACCGCCCTTGCGCGAGTCATGTTTGTTCACAAAAGGGCAAAACGACTTCAACAATCTCAATATAGAAAACCAGTTCATCTATGGCCAATTCAAAATCAGCCCTCAAGCGTGTTCGCCAATCAGCAACGCGAACAGCAAAAAACAAATCTCTTACCACACGCATGAAGACGCTTCGCAAGAAGGCTATTGATGCCGCATCATCTGGTGACAAAGATATCGCTAAAAAGGCGTTCTCTGAGTTCAACTCAGCAGTAGACAAATGTGAGAAGAACAACATCATTCACACCAATAAGGCAGCTAACCTTAAGAGCAAAACCAGCAAGCGTATCAACGCTTAACTTAACAATAGAGCGCTATTGCTAAGCTTCACTTTCTGAAGCGGCCTCCATTTGGAGGTCGCTTTTTGTGTCTACAAGACATATATTTTGCCTAGACAAAATCTTGAGCTCAATTACCAGTAATCTATCAATGATCAACAACCCTCAAAATCAATCCCGTATTGATAAAGCAAAGGAGATCGCCAACAATCCAGACAATTATAAGGTCTGCGAAGGCTGTGATTCTATTGTAGGTTCTGGAGCTAGTATTTGCCCCAACTGTCATAGTTATCGCTTTGATAATGACAGCTCACGCGTAGTCGACCAAGCAGTCTGGCTCGGGTGTCGCGAGCAAAAGTCCGTGACCGCAGAAGACCTTTATTAATCACTAGATACTATCTACCACTTCTAGTTCACCCGTCACCGTTGTGGCAGCTACCCTATAACATAAGCTATGAATTCCATCACCGACACCATTAGCAGCGATATGAAGTCTGCTATGCGCGAGCGTAACAAAGAAACCCTGAATACACTGCGCGCTCTAAAAACAGCGATCACCAATGCCAGCATACAAAAATCAGGCGCAGGCACAGTGTTGGATGATGGTGAAATCATTGCGATCATCCGCAAGCAAATCAAACAACGCCAGGACTCTATCGAGCAATTCGAAAAGGCAGACCGCCAAGCTTTGGCGGACAACGAAAAAGCTGAAATAGCAATTTTACAAAATTATCTTCCCGCAGCCATGAGTGAAGAAGATATCATTTGCGCCGTTGAATCTGCCATTTCGGAACTTGGCGCTGAGTCAAAAAAAGAGATGGGTCAGGTCATGAAACTACTCCAAGAAAAAACAGGAGGACGAGCAGATGGTAAAAAGCTATCTCAAGAAGTCATGAAACGTCTCGCTTAAGGCTTGGCTATACCATTGGTGGACCTCACTTGATCGCCCCTAACATCAATTCACACCCCTACCTGTTATCTACCGCTAATGAAGCTCTCTGTTATCATCGTTGCTGCTGGCTCCAGCCAGCGTATGGGCTTTGATAAACTTCTGGCTAAGCTGGCAGGCAAACCAGTTTTACAACATAGCATAGAGACTTTCGCCGACCATCCAGATGTATCAGAGATCATTGTTGTTTGCCCAAAAAATCGCTTCGATGCGCTCCGGCTTGATAACAATAAGACAATCATTACCCGCATCGACGGAGGTCAAGATCGCCATGATTCCGTAGCTGCTGGGCTAGGCCATTTGCACTCCAACTCCAATTTCGTAGCCGTCCATGACGGCGCACGCCCTCTTATAACAAGCCAACAAATCAGCAAGGTATTGGAGATTGCCATCGAGCATGATGCGGCAACATCCGCACGGCCAGTCACCGAGACTATCAAACGGGTTAGCACTGATGGATTTGCAAATGAAGCCTTGTGCAGAGACAATCTCTGGCTGATGGAAACCCCTCAAATATTTAAAGCAAATCTCCTCAAAAAGGCCTACGATATCGTCCATAAAAACGGTGAACGCGTCACTGATGAAGTCTCTGCAATGGAGCTCATTCATCACAAAACTCGTGTTGTTGCCAATGATCGGCCCAACCCAAAGATCACCTACCCCGAAGACATTCCGTTAGCTGAGAAAATGATCTTCTAGAAAAGAGTTCAATCGGCACGAAAGCTAATTACACTTTTGCTCTCATCTTTCCTAATACTACACTTACACCAACATTCGCTACCCATGCCATATCGCATTTGCAAAATGATCGAGGTCGAGAACGGCCACCTCTTATCCAAGCACCCTGACAAGTGCAGATTCCCTCATGGTCATACCCGCAAGGTCGAACTCATCTTCGAGGCCGACTCTCTAGATGATCGCGAGATGGTTTTTGATTTCAAACTAATCTCTCGCATGATTGGAGATTTCCTCGAGACCTATGACCATGCGCTATGCATGAACACCGATGACCCCAAATTTGATTTCTTTAAAGAAGCTTACGGGGATCGCATCATTGGCTTCGATGGTGAAGACCCAACAACAGAGGTGATGGCACGAACCATCTACTTACACACAAAGGCGTCTCTGACCCATTTCGTCAAACAACCTGACACCGAATATCCCGTAAGACCGAACGTAAAAGTTGCAAAAATACGTGTCTGGGAAACCACTTCATCGTGGGCAGAATACGCTGAATAACACGCAGCCCTCTAATACTTAGAGCCCACTACCCTTCCATTCCTGCCAACCTCCTTTGTATACCGAGGTGGAATAACCTATTTCTGCCACCTTTTTGGCAAAGAGATAGGCATCAGGACAACTGTAATTTTGGCAATAAAGCACAATCACTTTTTGCTCAGCTAAGCCTTCATCAAGTTGCTCCACAAACTTTTCGGAATGTGCTGCATACTTCCGATACGGCAGATTAATGGCTCCGTCGATATGCCCCATTCGATAGTATAAGGAAGGACGGCAATCGACCAACAATACTTGCTTATCCCCTAGGAGGGCAAACAAGTGTTCAATGTCCACACCCGTTATTTGACCAAGCTTTGAGTCACTGAGCTTTACCTTAGGCCGTGCATTGCCCTTATGACCACCTGAGCTATCTACATCGCTGAGACTGGGCCTCGATGTAACGGCATCATCTGTAACCACTGAGTTGCAAGCAGTGAGTGGCAACAAGACTACAACACAGATTAAAATAATCTTCATACCTGCAGTATAGCGATACTCTGAAACAAAGAAAGTCTGGAGGTTAAACCTCCAGACTTTCTTTACGAAAAATAAGATTAGCTTTTCTGTGACTATGCGCTCACACGCATGGGCATAATCACATAAAGAAATGAACCGTCTATGCGAATCACGCCAGGACTCATTCCATCGATGAGATCAAGATATACCGACTCTTCACCAAGATTCTTGAGAGGCGCCATTAAAAATTCAGGATTGAATGCGATTGCGAATTCTTCTCCGTCATAGTCCGCCACCACAGGCTCTTTAGCTTCACCAATATCTTTTGAATTTGCTTGGACATCAATACTACCTTTGCTGAAGCTTAGCTTAACTGAGTTTGAACTCTCAGACGTGAGCAATGAAACACGACGAACGGTATTGAGAAATTCCTCTCGATTGATAGTGATGCGCTCCTTACGTTCACCAGGGATTACCTGTTTGTAGTTAGGATAGTTACCTTCGATGAGCTTACTCACGATAATACTATCACCAATCTCGAAGCTAATTTGATTGCCACTCAGCTTGACCACAGCATCACCTTCTCCACCAAGCATGCGCTGAAGCTCACTGACGGCCTTTGAAGGAATGATGATGTCAGTCTCATGACTTGCTGGGTATTCGAGATCATTCTCAACCATCGCTAGCCTGCGACCATCAGTAGCTACAAAAATCATTTTCCCCTCGCGGAACGACACATAAATACCATTTAAAACATAACGGGTCTCATCTGTTGAGATAGCATATGAAGTTTTCTTGATGGCATCGAGTAATACATTTTGGCCAATCTTGAACTCCGTGGAATCTTCGAACTTAGGCAAAGGCGGGAACTCATCTTCACCCAACCCGATGATTTTAAAGAAACTTGGCCCACACTTGATGCTGGCATGATTTTTTCCATCAACTGATACCTGCACCTCACTAGCTGGAAGTTCACGAATGATGCTTACCAAACGTTTGACTGGCAGCGTGGTGGAACCTTCTTTATCAACTGTAGCATCCACGCTACCACTGACACCTACGTCGAGATCTGTTGTAGTTAATTTGAGTTTTCCATCGCTTGCCTCGATGAGCACGTTGGACAATATAGGCAGTGTTGCTCTGTTACTGACAACATGCTGAACCTGTTGTAAAGCATCGAGAAAAGCCTCTTTACTGATAGAAAATTTCATTTTTAGGTATGTAATAATTAACGTGTGACGCCTTCAACGTGAAACGACTTGCAGAAGACGTCGAAAGATTGGATCAATTTCCCTCCAAAGCAAGCCCTCATTAAGTAATCTTGAGCAATTTTACGCCTGCTATACAAGATGGTGTGCTGATACGATTGCCGCACCCTATATATAGATCCGAAAAAAGAGGCGCTAAGACTCGCAACGAGGACAATGAGGACCGCGGCATCGCTAAAAAACGCCTACCAACCTAGCTAATCAAGCTAGTACTCAAGGCAGAAAATACTTATTTTCGCTTGAGCGTGGCCATCAAGATATCAACTGCATCCCGAATCTCAGGTTCGCATTGGATGCGATCCCTCACCTTCTGGCATGCATAAATGACCGTGCCATGATCCCTTCCCCCAAAGGCATCCCCAATTTCAACAAGCGAGCAGGGTGTCATCTGACGGCTGAGATACATCGCGATCTGCCGAGGGAATGCGATATTTGATGGGCGCCTCCGGCTAGTCATGTCTGCTAGACGAATATCAAAATAGTCAGTGACCGCCTTTTGAATCGAGTCGATGTTAACACGGCGCTGCCCTTCTTCTCTTAAAATGTCTTTCAACAGAAATTCAGAGCGCTCAGTGGTGACTTGTTCAGTACCGAGTGAAGCGTAGGTAGCAATGCGAACAAGGCCGCCTTCAAGGCGTCTGACATTACTTTGTATTCGCTCAGCCAGCATTTCTAGAATCTCTGCATCCAGAGTCACATCCCAGTCTTCCATTTTGGAGCGCAATATGGCAAGACGAGTCTCAATTCCGGGAGGCTGCAGCTCGACTGTCAATCCGCTTTCAAAACGTGATATCAGGCGAGGCTCAATGTTTTTGATCTCTGAGGCTGGGCGATCGGAGGTCAAAACAACTTGGCTCTGAAGATCTAAAAGCTCATTGAAGGTATGGAAAAATTCTTCTTGGGAACGCTCTTTCCCAGCTAAAAACTGGATGTCATCAATGAGCAAAATATCAGCACGGCGATATTTACGACGAAATCTTTCGAGCGAACCTTTGCGAACAGTGTCGATGAACTCATTGATGAATTTTTCGCATGTCAGATATACCACCTTTGCTCTGGGGTTATCCTGCATGAGCTGCTGACCAATCGCTTGCATCAGGTGAGTTTTACCCAATCCCGAGCCACCATGAATGAAAAGCGGATTGTAAATTGGGTTTTTAGTTGAGGCCACAGCCATGCACGCTGCATGAGCGAACTCGTTATTTTGGCCTACCACAAAACGATCAAAGCTAAACTGAGGATTGAGCCCGGTTAACTTCAACTTCTTACGAATCTGCTCCTCGGGTCGACCCTGATCGTTACCGGCAGCACTCGCTCCGAATTCATCGCTGAAAGAAGCTTGAGATTCTGTATCTGAAACCATCGCCCTATGGTTCGATCCAGAGTCATCATTAGCCTGTTCAGCTTGGTTGCAAGCCGACTTGGAGGACAGCTCTGCAAGTTGCTCTTGTATAGCCTCACAAACAACCACTCTCACTTTGAGAGGAAGTGGTGAAACCGCCGCCAATGCAGACTGCACCTCGGGCAGGTAGTTGGTCTCGATCCAAACTTGATGCATGTCACTGACTACCCCTAACACGGCCTCCGTCTCATTTACCTCTCTCAGATAAGCTGAGCTGAACCACCGATTATATGCATCACCGCTTACAAGCTCCCTGAGTGCTGTTGACACCTCTCCCCACATTTCTGCATTCCCATCCAAGCCTGATGCTTTCTCTGTCGGAATTTGTGTAGCCGTTGACCCTTGCTGGCCGTCGGAGATAGCGTCTGCTTGTTTCATTGATATCGTAAAATATTGATTGGTTTAAATGTAAGTTCGCGCATGGGGAACAGGAAGCGGGGGGACCTCGTTATCCAACTCGCATGCAGCGCGTGAATCAAAACTTTTTAATATTAACGCAGCCGCAAAAAATAACTTCCCCTATTCCACAAGAGTTCCACAGAAAAATTTTTAAAATACTTGACCGGAAAACTAATCAAGAGTGCTTAATTATTTCTACCTTAACTATTATTATGTGCCACGAGAAAGGCCAAATCGGCCCGCTAACCACCCGCCACAAAGTGTAAGACTTGCATTGAGCGGAAAGAACCACTCCGAGCTCAAATTGGGGCGACAACTCACTAACAAATCGGCAAAGCTCGTCAAGCCAACAGCACCGAGAATCAAGGGCAGCTCTGGACGAAACCAAGATACCAGTAAAACCGATATAATGGTCCCCGCAATAAGCCCTTTTGTTTCGACCTTGATCGGCAAAATAGCAGCCGCTAGGACGCCCAATAGTGGCCCATAAGTGTAAGCTACCATGCCAAAAGCCAAGCCAATCAGGTCACTGTCTTCGTTGTTTTCGTAGACCACCCACAAACCCAGGCCTGCAAGAGTCAAAGCTACTCCCCATATACAAACGACTATCCGCGACAGGCGCACCATCTCAGCCCCCTTACCTACTGCTTCAAGTTTTTCTCTGCCATAGATAACCGACAAACTCGTCTGACTGAGCGCCGCCAAAATAGAATCAAGACTGGAGATTGCAGCAGCGAATGCGCCGGCCAATACCAGTCCGCTAAGCCCAGCTGGAACCTCCATCGTGATCCATGTGGGAAAGACATTGTTACTATTTACAAAACTTGCCGCAACCAAACTACTTGGTTCATTTAAGCGATACCATGCAAACAGTCCTGCGCCAACTGAGAGCATCAAGATGGTAACCAATATAGATACACTACTCCAGCACATCGCCTTCCTAGCATCTTTGATATTTCCACAACAAAACATGCGTTGTGTATTGAGCTGATCAACTCCGAAGGCTGTGAAATTCTGAAACGGCATCGCGATCAGTGCGACCCACATGGTATATCGCAGACTAGGATCTTGAAATGGCGTCGTAAAATCAAGCCACCGAAGTTTATTTTTATCCTGCCCATCCACTTCGACCTGATTCAGCTCAACAATCTGACTCCAACCCAACTCATTTACCAAAAGCACCAACGCTAATACGCCGCCAAAAATAAACAGACAAAACTGAATCACATCCGTCCAGATTACTGTCTGCATCCCCCCCATAAAAGTCCAAAGAATGGCGACCGCCCCGATGATGACGATACAAAGCCGAGCATCCATACCTGTTACCACCTGCAAAATAATTGCCGTCACAAGAACCCGCACACTTTGACCTAATATTGAACCCAGTGAAAACAGACCAGTAACCAAGCGCCTTGCCCCCTCTCCAAGCCGGTCTCCCATAAAATCATAGGGACTATATATTTCCTTCTCGTAATAGAGGGGTATCAACCAGTAAGCGACGGCAAAGCGAGCGATAATAGAGCCAAATCCCCACTGCAAGTAGGTCCAGTCTCCAGCCATGGCATAAACCATGCCTGGAACACCAATAAAAGTCAGCGCACTTATCTCTGTGGCAATCATCGACCCACTTACCGACCACCATGGCAGTGTCTTGCCACCCAAGAAAAAGTCTTTGATATTGGACTGCTTACCAGAAAGCCGATGCCCAAGAACTGTGGTGAAAATCATATACCCAGCAACAACCATCCAGTCCCAGTGGGTAAAATATTCGTGAACTTGCTTCATGGCTGCGCAGGTTATCAGCCAGATCTCCCACATCAAACTTTTCTTCCAAAACCCATGCTCGTGCGGACAGAAACTTAAAACTTCAAACTAATTGCAAAAGAGGCTTGTCGTTTGCTATGCATCACTCATAACTCAACCCCAGATTTAAGTAAGTGGCCTCATCTGGAAATCATCAAACTCTTGGCATCATCCCAGCTCGCTGGGGTTCTACTCGCTTCCCCGGTAAACCGCTGCACCTAATCGCAGGAAAGCCACTAGTTCAGCACGTTTGGGAGCGCGCCCAGCAATGTAAGCTGCTCGATCAGATCACGATAGCCACTGACGACGAGCGCATATTAAACGCAGCACACAGTTTTGGTGCACACGCAGTACTCACGTCTGAAAATCACCCCACAGGAACGGATCGGATCGCGGAAGCAGTCTCCTCTTATCCCGATGCTCGATACGTCATTAATATACAAGGTGATGAGCCACTTATTGAGCCCAGCCTTATCGATGAATTAGCTACTGCATTACACAAAAACCCAGCTATCTCCATGGCTACCGCAGCCAATCCAATTGAGGATACTGAGGCCATGAATGACCCCAACGTGGTCAAATGTGTTCTCACCCAAAACGGAGAAGCCCTTTACTTCTCTCGCAGCCCTATTCCTTATCAGCGTGCGGACAGCCCCAACCTCAGACTCTTCCGGCACAAAGGAATCTATGCCTACCGCAGAGACTTCCTCGAAAAGTTCGTCATCTGGCCGCCCTCACCACTTGAGCTTGCAGAGTCACTCGAGCAGTTACGCGCTCTCGAGAACAATGCACGAATCAAAGTCCTGATCACCTCAGATGACTCCATCGGAGTCGACACACTCGAACAAGCTCAACAGATCGAAAAACTTCTTCAATAAATCACCTATCTTTCTTAACCATGGCCCAACCCACTAAATATATCTTTGTCACTGGAGGTGTCGTCTCCTCCTTAGGCAAGGGACTTGCTGCAGCATCGCTGGGCACACTTCTCGAGCACCGAGGGCTGTCCGTCATCTTGCAGAAATTCGACCCTTATCTCAACGTAGATCCTGGCACAATGTCGCCCTATCAACATGGAGAAGTATACGTGCTTGATGATGGCGCCGAGACAGACCTTGATCTTGGACATTATGAGCGTTTTACCAATTGCACCCTCAGTAAATTCAACAATCTTACCTCTGGTCAGGTATTTGAGAATGTTATCCGCAAAGAACGCAAAGGCGACTACCTCGGCAAGACCGTGCAATTCATTCCTCATTGCACAGATGAAATCAAAGCTCGCATCAATGATGTAGCGCTTCGTTCAGATGCAGACATCATTATTACCGAAATTGGCGGAACAGTGGGAGACATCGAAGGCCACCTCTTTCTCGAAGCCCTGCGTCAGTTCTCACTCGATGTTGGTCGTGAAAATGTATGCTTCATTCACGTCACCTTGCTGCCACTCATCAAAGCCGCTGGCGAAATAAAGACGAAGCCAACTCAGCAGTCCGTTGCCAAGCTGCGCGAGATCGGTATTCAGCCTGACATTATCGTCTGCCGCACAGAACACGAGCTTGATGAAGACAACCGACGTAAGATCGCCATGTTCTGTAACGTCGAGCACAAGAATGTCGTGGCATTTCGCGATGTTGACCACACCATTTACGAATGCCCAGTCGACCTGCGTCGAGACAAACTTGATCGCCTAGTCACCGACCGGCTCGGTATCGAATCCGAAACGCCGGATCTCAGCGAATGGCAGGATTTCGTTGATCACATCATCAACCCGAGTCATGAGGTGAAGATCGCTGTTGTCGGCAAATACATCGAACTACAAGACGCCTACAAATCAATTTACGAGTCATTGACTCATGCGGGTGCCGCGAACGACACTAGAGTGATAGTAGAGCGTATCGACGCAGAGATTATTGAGCGTGATGGCGCAGACTCTCATCTCAGCAATATAGATGGTATTCTTATCCCTGGTGGCTTTGGTGATCGTGGAACTGAGGGTAAAATTCTAACTGCCAAATTCGCGCGGGAGCAGAAAATACCTTACTTCGGCATCTGCCTGGGCATGCAAATTGCCACCATCGAATTTGCTCGAAACGCTTGCGACTTGGCAGCTGCTAACTCTACCGAATTCGACAAAGAAAGCCCACACCCTGTAATTTCTCTACAAGAAGAACAACAAGGGGTTGAGGATATGGGCGCGACCATGCGCTTGGGCGCGAGTGACTCAAAAATAGTGCCTAACACCGTAGCCCACCAACTTTACGGAAAAGACACGATTAGCGAACGCCACCGTCATCGCTACGAATTCAACCCAGCCTATCGTGAACAAATCGAAGCAGCTGGCCTCAAAATCAGCGCTGTTTCTGAGCCTGAAGGTTTGGTCGAAATCGTAGAAATCAGCGATCATCCATTTTTCATCGGCGCCCAATTCCACCCGGAATTTCAATCTAGGCCTAACCACCCGCACCCAATCTTCTCCGGATTTATCGCTGCAGCACTCCAACACCACGCTTAATCCAAGTAATTACCGTGCCCGCTATCGAATCCAAAATCATAGAGCTTGGCTACAAGCTACCCGAGGCCCCTGCTCCTGCCGGATCTTATGTGAACTGCGTTCGCTCTGGCAATTTACTCTTTTTAGCAGGTGGCATTCCGCCATTAGACGACAACACTTATTTAGGCAAAGTGCCGACCGAGACCTCGGTGGAGACAGCTCAAGATGCTGCTCGCCTTATCACACTCAACCGTCTCGCAGTTGTGAAAGCTGAAATTGGAGACCTTGACCGAGTCGAGCGCATCGTCAACGTCGGAGGCTTTGTGAATTCAGAGCCCGATTTTTACCAGCACCCTGCTGTCATCAATGGATGCTCTGATCTACTCGTCGCAATCTTCGGTGACAAAGGGGTTCACTCACGCACCGCTCTCGGCGCATCAGCCCTACCCCTCAATGTATCTGTAGAAATCAACATGGTTGTTGAGGTGAAATAAAGATTTTGCAAGATGGCACTGTGCCTAGATCGTATTTGAAGGCGTTGCATGTTGCTAAAATTCACTTCTTCACTTGCCGAGATTAAAAATAGATGTAACTTAAAAACGATTAAACATGATGCACATGTGAATTGAAGCATTATGAATCAATCAATTTTATTATGAAAACCAGCATACGAAAAACAACTGCATGCGCTGCCGCCCTTGGGTTAGCAGCGTTACCCATGTTGGCTACTGTGCATGCCAATGTTGCCGATGCAACGGAGGTTGAAGCCATTGCCAACACCGCGACCGTCTATCTTGTCCAAGTAAGTGGCAAAGGATGAGGTGTTTCTAACCGAGCCAGTCTGGCTCTCAAAACACAAAGCGGCGTCGATAAAATCCTGCTATCAGGCCTACGTGCAACCGTAGTCATGAAAAATGGCCAGGAGCTTGACCAAGCCAAAACGGAAAAATCCTTAAACCTCAAGGCACTGAAACTTGTGTCATTCAAGAAGGAAGAGGTCGTTATTCCTGAAGCTGGCTACGTGCTGGCAGTTACTGGCACCGGATGAGCGGATACTAACGAAAAAGCCCGTGTGGCTTTAGAACAACTCGATAATATTGCTGCTGCATACGTCAACAGAGGTATTACTCTCCACCTAGTAAAGGCTGGAGAGCTCGACCAAGGCAGTATCGCCAAAGCAATTGCTCCATACAGGATGAATATTAAGGATACCAAGCCTCTTGCAGGCAAGCCCTTCTAGAAAGCATCATCATCACTCACATGCGGCCAGCCCTCACACGAGGTCTGGCCGTTTTTTGTGGCTCAGCTCGAGAGGGTCTTTGCTGAGTTCTTGTTGACAACCCATAGATAAGGAGACTCATCAGTCGCCTCTCTCCGCAGATATAGAGACACTGACCATTGATCAATATCGAGCGCATGGACGAATTCATTTACCTTAGCAACCTCATCAGCTCCTCCATCGTGTCCAGGATAACACATCACCGTCAAGACCCCACCACCCGAGAGCAAACTCCCTGCGGTCGATAATCCGGCAATAGTCGATCGAGATTGGGTGATTTTCGTTTTATCTCCACCCGGTAAATATCCGAGATTAAACATTGCCGCTCTAATACTCCCAGTAACATATCGCCCGATTTCGGCATGACTCTCACACTTTAGTTGATAGCAGTATCGATCCACCCCAGCCGCCTCAAGGCGCTCAGCGGTACTGCTAATTGCTGCTTGCTGTATATCAAATCCAAAGACCATTCCTGAGCTACCTACACATCCTGCAAGAAACAAAGTATCATGCCCATTGCCCAGTGTTGCATCCACCACCGTATCTCCCTCCTGCAAGACTTCAGCAACCACCTCATGCGCCCGATCGAGCAAGCTGCTTGATATACATTCTCCCTCAATCATACTGCCAATTTTTTTGATTACAGAAGAAAAAATTAGTTGGATTCGGGCAATTTAAGTTCCTCATCCAGATCACATTCACCACTCAAGTGAGCTGCAAAATGCTCGGCAACAGCAGGAGCCATCAATGAACCCTTTGATCCCAAGCCATTGAAGAAGCCGACTTCTGCCATCTCGGGGTGAAAACCCACCACCGGCATACTATTTCTCACAATCGGCCTGATACCTGCCTCGTGCCCTATGACCTCCATAGGCACATCCATATTCTCGCCCAGCTTCACCCAGGTGTTTAATTTTTCGAGCACCTCTGCTTTCCCTTCCTCACTGGGAATAGCATCTAGGTGTTTCCATTCATAATTGGCACCGGCCTTCCACATGCCCCCCTCTCTTGGCGCCAGCCATCCATTGCAATGGTATCGCCTTGCGTCATCGAGCCCATCAATCCAAACATTCAAAATTTCACCTTTCGCGCTACGATGATGAACGTGCGAGAACCAACCTTGGTAGCCATCCACTCCCCGCAGACCATACGCACCCTGACACAAAATCAGCTTATTAGCTGTTACATCCTGCCACTTGACCTTGCCGTCGACAAATGAAACATCTTGTTCAGAAAAGGCCGCCTCACGCCATGAATCAGCATCGATCAACTTGTCCTGAACAACATGCAAAAAAGCGAGCGTATCAAGCCATGCCCCATCTTGCATTTCAATCCCCCCAAAATCATGTCGAAAAGGCCCATCGACCCTCGGCACCTCATGCGCCCATTGCTCTAGCTGATCCTGCTTATTACGCCACTTCTTGCGTTCTCTCTCAGAAGCAAAAACACGCACCACAGGAGTTGGATGGTAGAGTTTACGACCACTCTCTTGCTCCAAGGCGTGATAAAACTCCAGAGCCTTGGGAAGATAATACTGCTGGCGCCAAGCCGGGTTCATACCCTTGCCTGTTAGCGGAGTGATCAAGCCCGCCGCAATCCTCGTCGAGCCCGTACCATCCTGACGATCCACGACTAAAATGGAGCGACGACGCTTCAGTAGCTCCACTGCAAGTGTGCTACCAGCGAGGCCTTGTCCAATAATCAGAAAATCAACATTCATCATTACCCGTCGCCCTCTAAATCCTTCTGTAATGACTCATTAGGGTCTATCCACTCGGCATCATAACCTTTTGCATAATTAAAGAGGTCCCTATGCATGTATTCGTAGTAGCCTTCTTTTTGTTCATCACTGAGCCGATACCAAATGGTAACGTTGAATGCCCGAGTAACCTTTTGCATCATCTTCAGGGTCAAGCGACGGCCCTTGCGTGCTTTTTGAACCTGTTTGTGGCTTAGCTGTTCGGTCGAAACTGAAACCATATCATGATTGTTTATCCCCCACTCATTCATCATGCGATCCAAAGGCTGCGAACCCAAATCACGTTCTTTACTGTCCTGCATAGAAACATTCTTAGCTGGAAAATTTAAATTTGGAAACTGAATTTGGCGTTTGGAATTTGGTAAATATAGATTAGCGTTCCTCAATGCCTAGCAAACAAGATATCCTCGACCTCTACTTCATGGATGCACGATGTAAATTAATCGACATCGCTGCTTTTTTGGACCGAATGGATCGTTTTGATGGCGAGCCCGATTATCGTTACAATGGCTTCCATGAAGCTTTAGATGCTCTGCTTAAGCCTGGCGATCAGTCACGCGCGCAAGCAGTCCTCAACACCCTTTCTGATCAAAGTGAGGAGCCAATCCCTAAGGCCACCATTCAAGGTGCCTCTGGTGCGCCCAACAAGCAATCAGGCAACTAACCCTAATTTATACTTAACCGATGCCTTATATTGAACCTCATGCTCACATGGTGAGTCGCACTACCGATGATTATCAGGCCATGGCCATTGCTGGCTGCGAAGCCATTTGTGAGCCCGCCTTCTGGGCAGGCTTTGACCGCAGTTCAGCCCAGGGATTTTACGATTACTACCGACAACTCACTGACTATGAGCCCAAGCGTGCGGCAAAATTTGGCATCAAGCACTTTTGCTGGTTATGCATCAATCCCAAGGAAGCTGAAGACTCAGGCTTTGCACGAGAAGTGATGGCAATCATCCCTGAATTTCTCGACCAACCGACGGTACTTGGTATTGGGGAAATCGGGTTGAACAAAAACACCGTCAGCGAGCTCACTATTTTCGAAGAGCATGTTGCCATCGCACAACAGCACGATCTGCCGATACTCATTCATACTCCGCACCTTGAAGATAAGCTTAAGGGCACGCGCCTCATCATCGATGCTCTCAACAACGCTAAAGTTGATCCCAACAAAGTCATTATTGACCACGTAGAGGAGCATACCGCGGGAATGGTGCTCGATCAGGGCTTCTGGGCAGGCATGACCCTCTACCCCGAGTCAAAGTGCACACTTCCGCGAGCCGTTGATATCCTTGAAAATTTCGGCATGGAAAATATTTGGATGAACTCCGCATGTGACTGGGGAATCTCTGACCCTCTTGCGGTTGCAAAATGCATGCAGGAAATGAAAAAACGGCAGCACTCTCGTGAGACGATTCACCAAGTCGTGTACGATAACCCCGTTAAATTCCTCAGCCAATCTCCTAATTTTTCCCTCTAAACGGAACATGGACGCGCCAGACCTTGAGCAAATAAAACAGAGCCTATTGAGACTTTCCTCGGAGGACCAAGACCATATGGCTGGCTTCCTCCTTGTCGAGCGACTCAAACGCAACAGCCTCATCATGCCCACTCTTCATAAGCGCATTGAGGACTCTGACCCAGAAAACTGGCAAGCCTTAAAAAACGTCAAAACCTCACCTGACAATGACTGACACATTGGTTTACCTGCACAATCATGTTGCTGATCGCCTCAAAAAAATAGGACGACAAGAACCCGTCGAAACCTTCCTGGATCGGCTACAGGTGAATTCCGAGATTGTCGGCAATTATCGCTTCACTGACCCTCGTGGTAGAATTGTTGAAGTTAAAATCCTTGGCCGCCACGCCCTCTTCTTTTTTAAGGATCCTTTCGCCAACATCGTAAAGGTTCTCGACCTTCGAAACGTAGAGTCATTGTGAAAACAGCCAATCTGCCCGAGGCTCATCTTGCCTACTGTACGAATATCCACCCTGCAGAAAGCTGGCAGGAAACACTGCATGTGCTCAAAACACACACGCTCCAGGTTAGAGACCAAGTCTGCCCGCCCAACTCAGCTTATGCGATCGGGCTCCGGTTATCAGCTCGAGCAGCATCGGAGCTACTGCAGGGCAATTACCTGGCAGAGTTCAAATCGTGGCTGGAGAAGGAGAACTGCTACGTATTCACGATCAACGGCTTCCCTTACGGCTCCTTTCACGGCACTCGAGTTAAAGAGAAGGTTTACCAACCTGATTGGTCGAGCTCAGACCGGCTTGACTACACCAACGACTTGTTCAGCATCATCGCCCAACTTGTGCCCAAGGGCGTTGATGGCTCCGTATCAACGTTGCCAGGATCATTCAAAGAATTCCATTCTGACGAAAATGCTATCTTCGCCAATCTGGCGGCCTGTGCTCAGCACATAGAAGCTTTGTCCATCAAGCATAACCGAGATTTACATCTAGGACTTGAGCCAGAGCCTCTTGGACACTTCGAGAACACCGAAGAAACACTCCGTTTTTTTGACAAGCTTCACGATAGTGTAGCTGAGCCTGAACTCATCAAACGTCGTATTGGGATCAACTATGACACCTGCCACTTCGCGCTTGAGTTTGACGACTGTAGAAGTTCGCTCAATGCCTTGCGAGCTGCTGGAATTCGAATTTCTAAGATCCACCTATCCTCCGCCCTTGAGTTTGAGCCAAACTCACAAAATGCAATCCAGGCTATTGTTGCCTTTGATGAGCCTACCTACTTACACCAAGTCATTGTATCGGATGAAAATAAACTACTAACCCGATTTAAAGACCTTCCCGACTTCTTGGCTGAGCACGAATCTTGCGCAGGCACCTTCGCGTCATCAAGCAGAGCTCGCATACATTTCCACATCCCTTTGTATGCAGATCCCACCTCGCCCTTGAGCTCAACCCAAAGCCATGCCGTGGATGCTATTGAATACCTCAAGGCCAACCCAGGCTTCTGCACTCACTTTGAGATTGAAACCTACACTTGGGGAGTTCTCCCTGATGACCTTCAAATCCCCATCGAGGAGCAGATTGCCCGCGAATACAACTGGGTGACTAGTCAATAAACGAGCATACATACTGGCAGATGCCCTCTGTGACTTCAATGCTGAATCCTGAGTTGGCATTCACATCAAAGTGGTCACCCGCAGCAAAGCCGTTACAGCCTTCGATGCCGTCGAGACTGACAGCACAAACGCCATCAGTAATCTCCATGCGCTCGGCCAGATTTGTATCAAAGTGATATTTGCCGGGGAAAATCAGACCGAAGGTCTTGGTTGAGCCATCTTCCAAAGTCACGCCGTGTGATACCACTTTGCCATCAAAATAAACGTTCGCCTTCGCATCTGCAGTTACATTGGTAAATTTCATGCTGAAAACTTCTTCTCCTCGCTGCTCACAAGCAAGCCATAACTTTGTCACCTAAGCTCAAAAAACATTATATTAATTTTGAACAAATACTGTGGTTAGCAGTCTAGGTATATTGGAAGTACGCTTGCACTGTTTACTCCCTCCAACAATACAGATGGTGAATTCATAGTTCATTTTCAGTTTATGCATAGTTCATTCACATAGTTCATTCATAGTCTATGCCTCGACGTAATTGATTGCACAACAATCAATGGCCCAGAGGATCGATCTTGAGCCCCAGTAAGATTTCTTACTG